>DATLEX010000027.1:0-12248 GCA_035525045.1 Thermoanaerobaculia bacterium
CAAGCAGCACCTCTTCGTCGTCGAGGAGCCGCGCAGCCTGGTCATGACCGGCCGCGCGCAGTCGCTCTCCGCTCACTACCGGTTCGCCCCCGGCGGAGCACGCCTCAAGTCGATTGCCGGCGAGCGGGACGAGGCCGAGACCCGACGCCTCTTCTACGTCGCCGTGACGCGGGCCAGCACCGACGTGGTCTTCGTCTGCAACACCGCGTCGTTCAGGAAGGACGGCTTCTTCGGCTGCCTCGTCTCGGCGTTCGGCTTCGAGAAAGACAGCTTCGACGCGCTGTGGCCGGATGAGCCGGGGCGCGTACCGCGGACGATGCCCGTCGGTGGCACCTCCGTACCGGTGGCGTTCGAGAAGATGGCTATCCGCGACGTGACCCGCCGCGCCGCCCGCCGCCTTCACGACGCCGGCCTCGAGCAGCGGCTCGCCTCCGGGCCGCTCGTCGCGGCCTCCATCGCGCCGCCGCCGATCCCGCCGGGACGACTCACCCCCGCCGAGGCTGCGGTCGCTCGCGCCTCGTCGAAGAACCGCCTCGCCGGGACGCTCCTGCACCGGTTCCTGGAGCGGTGGGACGCCGGCGGGGACGGCGGCACGCTGCTGGCGAAGCTGGCGGTGGAATCAGCGGCCGCGCCGGCAACGGTCGATCTCGTGCGGAAACGGATCGAATCGCTCCGCCGGTCTCCCACGCTCGCCAGGATCGAGCGCGCCACGACCCTCGGCCGCGAGATCCCGATCCTCATCACGGACGAGAACGGGCAGCTCGTGGAGAGGCGGATCGACCGCCTGATCCGCGAGGACGGCCACGACATCGTCATCGACTACAAGAGCGGCAAGCCGGCGGAGGACCGCCTGGCCGCCGACCGCGAGCAGGTCGCGCGC
This sequence comes from Thermoanaerobaculia bacterium, assembly GCA_035525045.1. Lineage (GTDB taxonomy): Bacteria > Acidobacteriota > Thermoanaerobaculia > Gp7-AA8 > Gp7-AA8 > DATLEX01. Next base: position 881 of record DATLEX010000027.1, read on the forward strand.
TACTGCCAGGCCGTCGAGACGATAACCGCCCGCCCCTGCCATGGCTGGCTCTGGTACGTCGATGTGGAGGGGGAGGAGCAAGTGTCATTCCGAGCGCCGTAGAGCGCGAGGAATCCCCTCCGCGTGTACGCTGCTCGCTGCGTAGGCGGGGGATTCCTCGCCGTCTTCGCGGCTCGGAATGACACCGCCGGTTAACCGTTTCATGAAAACACTCTTCATCGTCAACCCGCGCTCCGGCATCCGGCGGCGCGCGGGCCTCGCGGCGATCATCCGCGAGGCCTGCGAGGCGGCGGCGGTCGAACACGAGGTGATCACCTGCGAGGAGACCGCGCAGCTCGACGGCATCATCGCCCGGGCGGCGGCGGGCGGTTGCGAGGCGGTCTTCGCCGCCGGGGGCGACGGAACGGTGCACGAGGTGGCGAAGCGGTTGATCGGGAGCGGGCTGGCGCTGGGCATCCTCCCGATCGGATCGGGCAACGGGCTGGCGCGCCACCTCGGCATTCCCCTCCGGCCGTCCGAGGCGCTTTCCGTCTGCGGCGAGGGGCTGCTGGCCACGATCGACACGGCCACGGTGAACGGCGAGGCGTGGGTGGGAGTGATGGGGGTCGGGCTCGACGCGGTCATCGCGGAGCACTTCGCCTCGAGCAAGGTGCGCGGCCTCCGCACCTACCTTCGGGTGGGGCTGCCGGCCTTCGCCCGTTTTCGTCCTGACGAGTACGAGATCGACGTCGACGGCGCGACCCGGCGCGTGCGTGCCTGCGTCGTCGCCGTGGCGAACTCGTCGCAGTACGGCAACAACGCCCGCGTCGCTCCGCTGGCCTCGCTGCAGGACGGCCTGCTCGACGTGGTGATCATCGAGCAGGTGCCGCTCCACGCCGCGCCATTCATGCTCGCGCGCCTCTTCAACGGTACGCTGCACGAGTCGCGGCGGGTGAAGGTCGTGCAGGGGCGACGCATCACCATCCGGAGATCGGGACGCGGTCCGGCCCACGTCGACGGCGAGCCGTTGACGCTCCCCGCCGAGCTCGACGTCCGCGTCCGGCCGCGGTCGCTGCGCGTCCTCCTCCCTCAGCGAAGCGGGTCGGCGAACTCCTGGAGGATATAGTTGAACTGGGCGGGGCGCTCCATCATCAGCCAGTGACCGGCTCCCTCCATCGATCGCACCGGGACGGAGGTGAACTGCACGTGGAACGCGCTGGGATGGTCGAGGGCGGCGATGGCCAGCATCGGCCCGCGATAGGCGCTGACCGCCCGGGCCACGTCGAAGTCACGCAGTCCCTCCATCGCGGAGCCGAACGCCTCCGTCGAGGTGCGGTCGGCCGACCAGAGCACCGCCGCCTTCACCTCGTCGGTGGCCGTGGCCAGCATCGGCGCGAAGGAGACCCGGACCGTCCTCGGCTTGTCCATCCGCAGCGCATCGAGATAGCGGTCCGACTGTTCGCGCGTCGCTTTGATGTCCCCCGCGGCGTCCGCGTACACCGCCCCCGCCACCCGCTCCGGATGCCGGGCCGCGTACGCCGCCACGACCGGACCACCGTAGCTGTGGCCGACCAGGATGAACCGGTCGAGGTTCAGCGCGTTGACGACCGTGTGAAGGTCGCCGGCCATCGCCGCGATCGAGTAGTCGCCGTCGGCGGGGACGTCCGACCACCCCATCCCGCGGAGATCGAAGGCGACCGCACGACGCGACCTGCGGAAGTGGGTCAGCTGCCCGCTCCACTGGGTCAGGTTCGCCCCGTTCCCGTGCACGAAGACGATCGGCAGAGCGCTCCCTGCCCCCCCGTCGCTGACATGGATGCGCCCCTGCGACCCCGGCACGAACGAAGGCCGCGGCGCCGCCGCACAGCCGGCGAGGAGGAGAGAGAGGAGCAGCAGCCGCTTCATGGGTGAGGAGTCTACCCCCCGAGCCCCGAGCCCCTCCTACGGCGACAGCCGCTCGATCACCCAGTCCTCCCCGTGGCGAAGCGTGTAGGCGAAGCGGTCGTGGAGCCGGTCTTCGCGGCCCTGCCAGAACTCGATCCAGGTGGGGATGACTCGATAGCCTCCCCAGTGGGGAGGGCGGGGCACGTCACGATCGCGATAGGCGGCCTCCATCTCGGCGAAGCTGGCGTCGAGGTCCCCCCGCCCCATCACCACCCGGCTCTGATGCGAGGCCCACGCCCCGAGCTGGCTCCCGCGGGGCCGGGTGGCGAAATACGCCTCCGACTCCTCCTCCGCCACCTTGACGGCCACCCCCTCCACCCGAACCTGCCGGCCGAGCAGAGGCCAGAAGAAGCAGAGCGACACGTGGGGATTCTCGTGGATCTGCTCTCCCTTGCGGCTCTCGAAGTTCGTGTAGAAGACGAAGCCGCGCCGGTCGACCTCCTTGAGCAGGCAGATGCGCGCGGAGACGACCCCGTCGGTACCGCACGTGGCCACGCTCATCGCCTCCGGGAACTCCGGCTGCACTTCCTTCGCCTCGGCGAACCAGCGCTCGAACTGCACGATGGGATCGGGGTCGAGATCGCTTTCCTTCAGCTCGCGCATAGCACTCTGGTGATCTTTCGGATGACGCGGGACGACTCCGGCGCCGCCATGAGCGACTCCGCCTGCTCGAGCGTGACCCAGACGAGATCGAGCGACTCCGAGGAGTCGATGATGATCGATTGCGGCCTCGAGGTTCGTGCCAGGTATCGCACGTCGAAGTGATGATGCGCCGGCTCCCCTTTTCCGGCCGGAATGTCGTGCACGTCGAGGTCGAGCGCTCCCTCGCCCACCACCCGCAGGTCGCTCAGCCCCGATTCCTCCGAGCCCTCCCGCATCGCCGCATCGACCGGCATCTCCCCCGGTTCCAGGTGGCCGCCCATCTGCAGCCAGCGGCCGAGCCGCCGGTGATGGTGGAGTAGGAGCCGGCCCTCCTGGTCGAGGATGAAGACGCTGGCGGTGATGTGGCCGGGATCGAACTCCATGCGGGAGAAGGGATCGGACGAGGCGCTCAGCAGCCGGGTCATGTCGCGGTGACACTTCCACTCGAGCTCGTCGGCCGGCTCGTAGCGTGCGAGCTGATCGAGTAAGGCGGCGGTACGGTCCATCAGTGCGACGGGAACCAATGATAGAGGAAGAAGTAGACCAACACCCCGGTGATCGAGACGTACATCCACAACGGGAAGGTCCAGCGCGCCACGCGGCGGTGCTGCGGCACGCGCATCTTCAGCCCGTTCCACACCGACAGGACCGCCAGCGGGAGAATGACCACGGCCAGGATGGTGTGTGAAGTGAGGATCGCCAGGTAGAGAGTCCGGATCCCGCCCGTGCCGGCGAACGTCGTCACCACGCCGCCGCGAAGCGCGTGGTAGGTGACGTAGGAGACGAGGAACAGCAGCGACGTGGCGCAGGCGGCGAGCATGAATCGCCGGTGGGCGTCGATCCGCTTCTGCCGGATCAGGATGTAGCCGGTGAGGAGAAACATCCCCGCCAGCGCGTTGAGCGACGCGTTCCAGGCGGGGAAAAAGCCGATCAGTCCGGTCAAAGTCGGTCCTCGGGGCTACTCCCGCAGCAACTGCCTCACCGTCCCCGCCAGGTGCTCCGGCGCGTCGCCGTCGGTGCCGCCGTAGTACTCGCGGATGATCCCCTCCCGATCGGCCACGGCGAACTTCGAGCTGTGCAGGAGCGGCTCGCCGCCCGGCTCCGGATCACCCGCCGCCAGCTTGAAGCCGTCCACCGACAGCCGGATGATCGCCTCCCGCTCGCCGGTCAGGAACGTCCACCGCTCGTCGTTGCGGAAACGGCTCGCGTAGGCGCGGAGCACCTCCGGCGTGTCCCGCTCCGGATCGACCGTGATCGACACGAACCGCACCGCCGCCTCCTTCGGGACCTTCTTCGTCAGCGCGGCCATGTTCCTCGACATGATCGGGCAGATCCCCTCGCAGCTCGTGAAGATGAAGTCGTAGACAGTCACCGACCCCTTCATCGAGTCGAGCTCCACGCCGCGGCCGTTCTCGTCGATCAGCGATGCGTTCGGCACCGGGAAGAGCCTCGGGAGACTGCTCTCCTGCCCGCAGCCGAAGAGAAGCGGGAAGAGAAGGACGAGGATGAGAGGACGCATCAACCTCGAACCAGGGTCACCAGGAGGACCATCATCACCAGGAGGTAAACGTTCGAGGCCATGAAGAGATTGCGGGCCCGTCGCACCGAGCGGTCGCGGTAGAAGCCCACCGCGGCGAGCAGCAGGGCCGCCCCCGCCGCGCTCGCGCCGGCGAGGTATGCCGGGCCCGCCATTCCGGCGAACGCCGGCGCGACGCTGGCCATGAGGAGGAGGATCGAGTATCCCACCGCCTGCCGCCCCACGGCCCGGCCGTCGCGGTCCTGCACCGAGAGCATGACGAAGCCGGCCCGCCCGTAGTCTTCGCGGTGCGTCCAACTGATGGCCATGAAGTGCGGGAGCTGCCATAGAAAGAGGATGGCGAAGGCGATCCAGCCGCCGGTGCCGAGGGACCCCGTCGCCGCCGCCCATCCCATCAGCGGCGGGACCGCCCCCGGCACGGCGCCGATGACCGTGCAGGCCGTGGAGACCCGCTTCAGCGGCGTGTAGACGAAGATGTAGCTGGTCAGCGTGAACGCACCGAGCAGCGCCGTCAGCCCGTTGACGGCGAGGGCGAGATAGACCGTGCCGATGACGGCGATCGCCGCCGAGAAGATCAGCGCGGCGCGCGAGGAGATGCGGCCGGCCGGCAGCGGGCGCCGCGCCGTGCGCAGCATCCGCCCGTCGAGGTCGCGCTCCACGTACTGGTTGAGCGCGTTCGTCCCCGCGGCGACCAGCGCCGTCCCCAAAAGGACGTGCAGCAGGGCCAGCGCGCTGAATGCCGGGGCGCCGATGACATATCCGGCCGCGGTGGTCATGAGGACCATCAGGACGATCCGCGACTTGGAGAGCTCGAGGTAGTCCTTGAGGGCCCTCACCCGGCGCTTCGCGCCACCCTCTCCCGCAAGCGGGAGAGGGGTTGGGAGGATGGTGCTGCTCACGCCGGGACCTCGTCACCGGTCAGCGCCGGCTCTTCTTCGGGCGCCATCGTCCGGGCGGCGAGCGCGGTGAGCAGCGCCAGGGCCAGCGTCGCCGCGCCGGTCATCACGTGGAAGCTGGTCACCGTGGCGTGGCGGATCGCTTCCTCTCCCGCCAGCGACTGATAGATCTGCACGTTGCCGGCCGCGTCCCACACCACGCGCGCGCCGAGGTAGATCTGGACGGCCACGATGGCGCAGAGCCCGCCGGCAGGCAGGCGCAACGCCTTCGGCCCGTTGCGGAACACTCGCACGGCCAGAGCGATCACCAGCGCCGCCACCACCACCGCGCCGAGGCGATGGGCGAAGTTCGCCGCGACCTCGGCGGATTCGATCGGCGGAACGATCCTTCCGAAGGCGAGCGGGAAATCGGGGATGGCCAGCCCGGCGCCGAGGTGGCGCATCACCGCCCCGAGAAAAATCTGCACGAAGGCCGCGATGGCGACCCATGTCGCCAGGCCCGCCGGCGCCGTGGCGTCCCCCCTCACCCGCAGCCGGTGGAACCACGCCGAGGTGAAGAAGGCGATGGAGACGTTCAGGCAGAAAAAGATCTCCGCCAGCGCGGCATGGCTCACCGAGATCACCCGCGGCAGGAGGAAGATCACCGTCAGCCCGCCGAGGAGTCCCTGGACGATGACCGCGCCGAGCGACCACCAGCCGAGGAGGCGCACGAACCGCTTCGGCTCGCGCCGCTGCAGCCAGACCGCCTGGATGATGGTCAGGAAACCGACCGTGGCGGCGATCATCCGGTGGCCGTGCTCGTAGAAGATCCCCGCTACCATCGGCGGCATGAGCATCCCGTAGGAGAGCGGCCAGTCGGGGACGGCCAGGCCGGAGCCGGTCGAGGTGACCATCGCCCCGGCGAAGATGAGGAACAGCGTCGACGCGGCGACGAACTTCGTGTAGCGGCGCAGCCAGACTGGAGTCGGATTCTGATCGGGGGCGTGGTGGTTCATTGGCTCAGGAACCGGCAGCGGGAGTCGGGGCGTCGCCGGCGGGCGTATTCTCTCTCAACCAGGCCTCGAAGTCCTCCTTCGAGTCGACGAAATACATCCCTTTCATCCGGTAGTGCCCCAAACCGCACAACTGGGCGCAGGCGATTTCCCAGACCTCCCCTTCCTCGGTCACCTTCTTCGGCGTGAAGTGGATCGGGACCTCCATGCCGGGCGTGGCGTCCTGCTTCACCCGCATCTGCTGGAGGGCGAAGCTGTGGATGACGTCCTTCGACGAGACGCGGACGATGACCGGCCGGTCGACCTCGAGGTGGAGCTGGTTGAGGCTGAAGATGTCGTCCTTCCCGTCGGGGTCGTCGGGGTCGAGCCCGAGGGGATTCGAGATCGAGACGAGCTTGACGTCGCTTCGTCCGAACACGTTGTCCGGCCCCGGGTAGTGGACGTTCCAGGCGAACTGCTCTCCGACCACGCGCACGATCAGAGGATTCGTCTCCGGCGCCGGGCGCGAGGTCCATCGGTACCAGGCCGGGATGGAGAAGCCGACCAGGAGGATGACTTCCACCACCGCCACGCCGACCTCGCCGTAGGTCGAGAGATGCGAGCGCGTGCCGTGGTAGTCGGCCCGCGGGTTCCGGCTGGCCCGGAAACGCCACAGCATGTAGGCGAAGAGCCCGCCCCAGATCACGAAGAGAATGAGCATCAGCCAGTGCGTGTAGGCGTTGATGGCGTCCAGCGCCGCCCCATGCTCGGAGTAGTCGGGCGGCATGTACCTGGCCAGGAACTCCGTCATTGAGAACCTCCCTCGATCACATGGAACTGCTCGCGAAACTTCTTCAGCTGCCGCGCCCTCCTCCAGAAACTAAAGAACAGCGCCACGAAGCCGAGCTGCACGAAGAGGACGATTCCCAGCAGGACGAAAACGCCCCTGCTGGCGCCGTCGACCATCGGATCGCCCGGAGCGCCGAAGCAGACGGGACAGGCGGCGGCGGGCTGGGCGAAAAGGAGCAGGAGCACGCCCAGAACCACGGCCCTCACCCGGCCTTCGGCCACCCTCTCCCGCAAGCGGGAGAGGGCTCTGTGGCCGGCTGTGCCCTCTCCCGCGCCAGCGGGAGAGGGTGGCGCGAAGCGCCGGGTGAGGGCCGTCCCCGTCATGGCAGCTCCCTCAGCTTGCGAAAGGCTCGTTTCCCGTACACCACCAGCCCCCCCGCGCAGACCATGAAAACGACTCCCAGCGCCACGTTCGTCTTCATCCACCACACGCCGAGATAGAGGCAGAGGATCACCGAGGCGATGATGAAGATGATGTGGAAGGCGCGGAGCGACATCGATCAGTGCCCTTCCATCTGTTCCGGCGGCGGCGCGCTGATGTTGCGCTGCCCGATCGCGTCATAGCGGTGGTGCCAGGGGCCCCACATCAGCACGCCGAAGAAGAAAACCGTCAGGGCCAGCACCGCGTAGATCAGCTTCTTCTCCGAGATCAGGTGCATGAACACCGCGGCCACCAGCCCTCCCTTGATGCTGGCCACCAGGAGGGCCAGCGACACGGCCTGCCACCCCGGCAGGTGGAGCCGGGCGATCATCACGGTGATGATGGTCAGCGCCGCCAGCGCCGCGAAGACGGCGAGGTACTTCCTCACCTCTTTCCGAATGGCCTCCGGACTGTTGTCGTGCCCGTGATGTTGCGGCTCGTGAACGACGTCTTCGGTCATCTCTGATTCCCCCTACAGCAGATAGAGCACCGGGAAGAGGAAGATCCAGACGAGATCGACGAAATGCCAGTAGAGTCCCGTCGTCTCGACCCGATTCGTGAACTGGTCCCGCTTCGTCGCATACCACTTGTTCGCCGTCATGAGCAGATAGGCGAAGACGACCATCCCCCCCACCACGTGCAGCCCGTGCAGCCCGGTCAGGAGGTAGTAGGTGCCGAAGAAGTTGTTCGTTCCCGGGAACTGCCCGTGCGAGAACTTCGTGCCGTACTCGATGGCCTTGATGATCATGAAGCCGAGACCGCAGAGCAGCGTCAGCCAGAGGAAGAGCTTCCCCTTCTTCAGGTCGCCGAGCCGGAGATAAGCCCAGGCCAGGACCACCGTCACCGAGGAGGAGATGAGGATGAAGGTGTTCAGCGTCGCCAGCGGGACGCTGAGGATGGTCCACCCCTGCGGCCAGTTCGGGTCGCTGGTCCGGAGCAGGACGAGCGAGGAGAAGAGCGCGCCGAAGAGCATCACTTCGGAGGCGAGGAAGAGCCAGATCCCCAGCTTCGCGTTGTAGAGCCCGGTGTCGGGCCGCGCATGGACGGTGAAGGGGATCTCGATCTCGTGGTGGGCGGCGTGTCCGTCTGCGTGTGCGTCCAGGTCAGGCCTCCTTCTGCGCCACGGCGGCGGTCTGCAGCCCGCCCCCGCCCGGCGAGTCGCCCGGCGGCCCTTCCGGCTCCGGGACGTGCTGCGGGTAGTAGTCGAACTCGTAACCGGGGAAGTTGTACTCGTACGGTCCGCGGTAGACCGCCGGCACGGTGGCGAAGTTGCCGTGCGCCAGCGGCGGCGAGGTCGTCGCCGCCCATTCCAGCGTGGTGGCGTCCCAGTGGTTCGAGCCGACCTTCTCCCCCCACTTGATGCTCTTGAAGAAGTTGTAGATGAACGGCAACTGCGCCAGGAGAAGCAGCCAGGCCGAGTACGACATGAACTGGTTCAGGTGCAGCACCGGCTGGGCGTGCGCGTACTGCGCGCCGCCGTCGTAGAGGCGGCGCGACACGCCGGCCAGCCCCTGGATGAACATCGGGAAGAACACGCCGTTGATGAAGATCAGCGAGAGCCAGAAGTGGATCCTCCCGAGCTTGTCGCTCATCTTCCGGCCGGTGACCTTCGGGAACCAGTAGTAGATCCCGGCGAACATGGCGAAGATCGTCCCCGGCGCCACCACGTAGTGGAAGTGCCCGATGACGTAGTAGGTGTCGTGCAGATGGATGTCGCTCGCCGCGAGGCCGAGCGGCAGCCCGGTCAGACCCCCGATGCCGAACATCGGCAGGAAGGCGAGCGCGAAGAGCATCGGCGTGGTGAAGCGGATCGATGCCCCCCACAAGGAGATGATCAGCGCCGTCAGGATGATCACCGAGGGGATGGAGATGATCATCGTCGTGGTCTGGAAGAAGGCGCTGATGGCCGTCCCCATCCCGGTCAGGAACATGTGGTGCGCCCACACCACGAAGGACATGAATCCGAGGAACACCACCGCGCCGACCATCGAGCGGTAGCCCCACAGCGGTTTCCGGGTGTTGTTGGCGATGACCTCGGCGATGATGCCCAGCGCCGGCAGGATCAGCACGTAGACTTCCGGGTGGGCCAGGAACCAGAAGAGGTGCTGCCAGAGAAGCGGATTGCCGCCGCCGGCGATGTCGAGCGGCGTCCCGCTGACCACCAGCCCGGAGGGCATGAAGAAGCTCGTTCCGCCGACCCGGTCGAGGAGCTGCATGAAGGCCGCCGCCTCGAGCGGCGGGAAGGCCAGGAGTAGGAGAAACGCCGTGACCAGCTGCGCCCAGACGAAGAAGGGGAGGCGCATGTAAGTCATGCCCTTGGCCCGGAGCTGGATGATGGTGACGATGAAGTTCACCGAGCCGAGGAGGGACGAGGTGATCAGGAAGACCATCCCGATCAGCCACCAGGTCTGCCCCGGGCCGATCACCGAGAGCGGCGGGTACGAGGTCCATCCGCTGTTGGCCGCGCCGCCCGGCATGAAGAAGCTGGCCATCATGACCACCCCCCCCACCGCGTACACCCAGTAGCTCGTCATGTTCAGCTTCGGGAAGGCCATGTCCGGCGCGCCGATCTGGAGCGGGACGATGTAGTTCCCGAACGCGCCGACCGCCAGCGGGACGATGGCCAGGAAGACCATGACCGTCCCATGCATGGCCCCGAGCATGTTGTAGAACTCGGGGAGCATGATCCCGCCCGGCGCGTTCGCCGACCCGAGCAGGTCGCCCACCAGCGGGATCGGCTTGCCGGGGAAGGCGAGCTGCCAGCGCATCAGCAGCATCATCCCGAAGCCGAGGAGGAGGAAGGTCAGCGCGGTGACGCCGTACTGGATCCCGATGACCTTGTGGTCGACGGAGAAGAGCCACCGGCGGTACCACGGCAGGACGTGGCCCTCGAGCTGAAGCTTCTTCTGCTCCGCTTCCTGGATCCGGATGGCTTCGCGAAGGATCTTCTCCGCTTCATCGACGTAAAGCCACTGGTTCCCGACTCGTAACTGCCGTTTCGGCATTCAGCCTCCGATTCGTCATCCCCGGAACGTGAACTGCACCTGCTTCTGCTCGTTCGGCCCGACGTCGATCTGCTGTTCCTGCGCTCCGTATTTCTCGTGCCACGCCACCAGGGTGTAGCTGCCCGGCGGGAGGTTGGCGATGGTGAACGCGCCGGCGGCGGACGAGACGCCGTGCCAGGAGTGCGGGAGGACGGCCATGAACGACTCCATCCAGCCATGCACGTCGCACTTGATGCGGAACGGCTTGATCTCCGCCTTGTCGAAGCGCTTGACCGACTCCATCCCCTGCACAGGCTGCCCCTCGTTGAACCTCCGGTTGATCTCCGGCATGGCGTGCACGTTGTGCAGGGTGTTGTCGCTGTTGCGGATCCGCACCGGCTGGTTCACCTGCACGGCGCTGACGTGCGGGACGTACCGGCACCCGACCTGGTCGAGCAGCGCCGGCGTGGTGTTCGGCGGCGCGGCCGGCGCGTTCTTCACGTACACCAGCACGTTGGCCAGCTCGCCGCCCGGCCCCACCACCACCGATTCGATGTGCGCCGGCTGCCCTTTGTGGTGCGCCGCGCAGTATGGATCGGCCCCCATCTGCAGCGTCTGCGGCGCCGGCGCGGAGCCGTCGAATCGAATTGTGCCCGTGAGCGTGGCGGCATTGGCCACCGCTGCCGCGGGCGCCGCAGCCGGCGCCGTCCCCGCAGCGGTGCCCGCGGGCGCCTCCTCGATCACGTCGTCGATGCCGTCGCCGTAGTCGGGCACCTCCTTCCCTCCCCCGCACCCGAAGGCGAGAACGAGGGCGGCGGCGGAAAGCATCGTTGCGAACTTCTTGAGAGTCATGGTGATCAGTTCTCCTTGTTGTCGCGTGTCATTCCGAGCCGCCGGAGCCGCGCAGCGGCGCAGGACGGCGAGGAATCCCCTGCCGAAGCGCCAGACGTGCTCCGTCGGAAGGGGATTCCTCGCGCTCTGCGGCGCTCGGAATGACACTTCGAGCCTCCCCCGTCTGCAGCGGGGTGGGCGGCGGGGTCCGCGGCAACTGGCCGGGGATGGTCATGAGCGGAGCGTCGGGCTCGGGGCGCGGCTCGCGCATCGAGGTGATGCCGATGCTCCAGATGTAATCACGCAGGTAATTG
>DATLEX010000042.1:0-3892 GCA_035525045.1 Thermoanaerobaculia bacterium
GCACCGCCTCGGCATCCAGGCGTTCGAGCCGGTGCTGGTCGAGGGCAAGGCGATCCGCATCCACCCGCTGGTGTGCGCCGCCTTCAACGCGGACTTCGACGGCGACCAGATGGCGGTGCACGTGCCGCTGTCGTTCGAGGCACAGCTCGAGGCGAGGGTGCTGATGCTCTCGTCGAACAACATCCTGCTGCCTTCCAACGGTCGGCCGGTCGCCAGTCCATCGCAGGACATGGTCATCGGATCGTACTACCTGACCAAGGCGCCGCTCGAGGTGTCCGACGTCGAGGAGAGCCTGTTGCAGCCTCGCCTGAGCAAGGAACGGCGCGAGCAGGCGCAGGAGAAGCTGAACACCCGGTATGCGGGCGCGCCCCGCTACGGCCGGTTCGCCGAGGCGGAGGCCGCGCTGGTCCACGGCCACGTGCAGTTCCGCACCCCCTGCTGGTTCTGGGTCGAGCCTCGCCGGCTCGAGGTTGAGGCCGGGGAGGATGCCGAGACGCGCGGCCGCTGGTTCCAGACCACGGTCGGCCGCGTCCTCTTCAACTCGGTCGTGCCCGAGGAGCTGGGCTTCTGGAACCTGACCATGGGCAAGCGCGAGCTGGGAGAGATCATCTTCCAGTCGTACCGCCAGGTCGGGCTCCGCAGAACCACGGAGTTCCTGGACGCACTCAAGGACTTCGGCTTCCGCTACTCCACGCTGGGCGGCATCTCGGTCGGCCTCGTGGACCTCGTCGTGCCCGGAGAGAAGGGCGAGATCCTGGCCGATGCGGAGGAGGAGGTGGCCCGTTTCCAGCGCGCCTACCAGAACGGCGTGATCTCGAACGGCGAGCGCTACAACAAGGTGATCGACACCTGGACGCACGCCAACAACGACGTCGCCGACGCGATGGTTCGTCGCCTCGAGCGCTCCGAGGACGGCTTCAACCCGGTGTTCATGATGATGAACTCCGGCGCCCGTGGTAACCGCGACCAGATGCGCCAGCTGGCGGGCATGCGCGGCCTGATGGCGAAGCCGCAGAAGAAGCTGACGGGCGGGATCGGCGAGATCATCGAGAGCCCGATCAAGTCGAACTTCCGCGAGGGGCTCACCGTGCTCGAGTACTTCATCTCGACGCACGGCGCGCGCAAGGGCCTCGCCGACACGGCCCTGAAGACCGCCGACGCCGGCTATCTCACGCGCCGGCTCGTCGACGTCGCGCAGGACGTGACCGTCACCGAGGATGACTGCGGCACCATCCTCGGCGTCGAGATGACGGCGCTGAAGGAGGGCGAGGACATCATCGAGCCGCTGAAGGACCGGATCGTCGGCAACGTGGCGCTCGAGGACGTCTACGATCCGATCGATGGCGAGCTCATCGTCACCAGCAGTGAGCTGATCGACGAGGAGGCGGCCGACTCCATCGAGGACGCCGGCATCCAGAGCGTCAAGATCCGGTCGGTGCTGACCTGCGAGGCGAAGCGCGGCATCTGCAAGATGTGCTACGGCCGCAATCTGGCCACGATGCGCATGGTCGACATGGGCGAGGCCGTCGGCATTCTGGCCGCCCAGTCGATCGGCGAGCCGGGCACGCAGCTCACGCTGCGCACCTTCCACATCGGCGGTACGGCCGCCCGCATCGCGGCCCAGACGCAGCGCAAGTCGAAGGTGGACGGACGCGCCCAGTTCGAGCGGATCACCTGGGTCGAGACGCCGAACGCGGAGCGGATCATCACCAGCCGCGAAGGCGAGATCGTGCTGCTCACCAAGGAGGGCGTGGTCCGCAGCCGCCTCGCCATCCCCTACGGCGCCACGCTGGCCGTCGAGGAGAACTCGCAGATCGAGGTCGGCGACCTGCTCTTCAGCTGGGACCCCTACTCCGAGCCCATCGTAGCCGACCACGCCGGCAAGGTGAAGTTCGTCGACATCCGCGAGGACGAGACGGTCCGCGAGGAGCTCGACGAGTCGACCGGCCGCCGCCAGCTCGTGATCATCGAGGACCGCGAGAAGAAGCTGCACCCGATGATCGAGATCTGGGACAAGAAGGGTGGCGAGCGCCTGCGTGAGTTCATCGTCCCGGTCGGCGCCCAGCTCACCGTCCGCGACGGCGAGGTCATCGAGCAGGGCACGACCCTCGCCAAGATCTCGCGCGAGGTCTACAAGACCCGCGACATCACCGGCGGCCTGCCGCGTGTCGCCGAGCTGTTCGAGGCGCGCAAGCCCAAGGACCCCGCCGTGATCACCGAGATCGACGGCTCCATCCGCTTCGGCGACATCAAGCGCGGCAAGCGCGAGATCGTCGTCGTCCCGGCCACCGGCGCCGAACGCATCTACGAGGTCCCCGTCGGCAAGCACCTGCGCGTCCACGAGGGCGACCTCGTCCGCGCCGGTGACCGCCTCAGCGAGGGACCGGTGAACCCGCACGACATCCTGCGGATCAAGGGGCCCCGCGCCGTCCAGGAGTACCTCCTCAACGAGGTCCAGGAGGTCTACCGCCTCCAGGGCGTCAAGATCAGCGACAAGCACATCGGCGCCATCGTTCGCCAGATGCTGCAGAAGGTCCGCATCACCGACTCCGGCGACAGCGAGTTCCTCGAGGGCGAGCACGTCGACCGGACCATCTTCCGCGACCACAACCAGACACTGATCGCCAAGGGGAAGACCCCGGCCCGCTCCGAGCCGCTGCTCCTCGGCATCACCAAGGCGAGCCTGACCACCCAGTCCTTCATCAGCGCCGCCTCCTTCCAGGAAACCACCCGCGTCCTCACCGACGCCGCCGTCCGCGGCGCCCGCGACGACCTCGTCGGCCTCAAGGAGAACATCATCATCGGCCACCTCATCCCCGCCGGCAGCGGGATCTATCGGGGACTCGACGTCGAGTTCCAGGTCCAGATCGCGCCCGACGAGGACACCGGTGCCGCCCTGGCGGCCCGCGAGCGGGAGCTGTTCCCAGGCCTCGCCGCCACCGCCAGCGCCGAGGAGGAAACGGGCGACTGACGCGCCTCACGCTTCGCGGCGTGCGCCCCCGCCGGCCTGTGTGGCCGGCGGGGGCGTCGTCTTTTCAAGGAACGACAGGAAGCGGGGTGCGGGGGCGGGGGCTGCCGGGGTGGGGATCGAGCGGAGGGGCGGGCCGGGGCGTGGGCCCCCGATCCTCACCCCGGCAGCCCGGCAGCCCGCAGCCCGTAGCTTGCCCCCGCAGCCCACACCCCCGCCCCTGCCCGCCCGCCACAGCCGAACGGAACGGGTCAACCGACAGAGGGGTGCGCGGTTGACAGTCCTCTGCCGCTCTCTTACCTTTTCAGGTCTGTCGGCCAAATGGATTGAGGGTCGTGCAGAGCATAGCCCCGGCGATGGATGGAGCAGCGCCGGGGTCGGCGGGGACGAGGGGTTGTCCCCGCGCTTTTTTGGATGGTTCACCCGCGACGGCAACGGAAGAGGAGCATGCCCACCATCAGCCAGCTCGTTCGCAAGGGACGACGCAAGGTGGAGAAGAAGGACAAGGCGCCCGCCCTGCAGGGGAACCCGCAGAAGCGGGGCGTCTGTACGCGGGTGTACACGACCACGCCGAAACAGCCGAACTCCGCGCTGCGGAAGGTGGCGCGGGTGCGGCTCACCAATCAGTACGAGGTGACGGCGTACATCCCGGGCGAAGGCCACAACCTGCAGGAGCACTCGATCGTGCTGATCCGCGGGGGCCGGGTGAAGGATCTGCCGGGGGTGCGCTACCACATCATCCGGGGCACGCTGGACGCGAGCGGGGTGGCGGATCGCAATCAAAGCCGCTCCAAGTACGGGACCAAGAAGCCCAAGTAGCCATGAGCCGACGCCAACGAGCAGTCAAGCGGGAGATCCCGCCGGATCCACGGTACGGTTCGACGACCGTGACGAAGTTCATCAACACGTTGATGCTCGACGGCA
>DATLEX010000049.1:0-15212 GCA_035525045.1 Thermoanaerobaculia bacterium
CGTCTTCCGCACCAGGAACCAAAGCGCCACGACCGCCAGGACCGTCCCGTTGATGGTCAGTGCGGTCCGTGATCGACCAGCGCTGCGCCACCCACCCCGCCAGCAGGTTGCCGAGGGGCATGCCGCCGCGAAAGGCCAGCATGAAGATCGACATCACGCGCCCGCGCATCGCATCCGTCGTCGTCAACTGCACCAGGGAGCTGTACATGGCGATCACGCCCGACCACGCACATGCCGGCGAAAAACGCGAAGATCATGCTCAGCGTCAGCGATCGCGAAAGGCCGAACGCCACCAGAAGGAGCGCGAAGACGACCTGGAGCTTCAGCGCCAGCCTTCCCTTGCGCGCGGAGTGGCTGGCCGCGGCGACGAGAATCGCGCCGGAGACCGAGCCCAGTCCGTACACCGTCATGAGAGTGCTGTAGCCCTCCGCGCCGAGCCGGAAGATCTGCTTGGCCACGACCGGAAGGAACGTCACGATCGCCATCCCCAGAAACGTTCCGGCGAACGCCAGGAAAGTCAGGAGCAGGACCTTGCGCCGATCTGGACGCGGCGCTCCGGCGCCGAGCGCGCGCCGAGCACGCTCCGGCCAGGCCACGAGCTCGTGGCGTCTCCTCGATGGCCGGCGGGCCAGGCTACTTGATCGGCACGACCTCTCCGCGCTGACGGAGAGGCAGGCCGAGGCGCCGCGTCGCCGCAACGCCCCGGCGATGACATGGCTTACGGAATGTTCGAGCCGGGAGGGACAGATCGCGGAGCCGACCCCTCGGTCCGTTCGCGAGTGCCGCTCCGCGCCTGCCGCGATTCACGGTACCACTCGTCCAGCAATCGTCCCGCGAGCTCGCGTCCCCCCAGTCCGAATGCCAGACCGGCCGCCAGCGCCACGGCTCCAACCACGGCGATGAGCAGCGTATTGACCAGGGCCTCGCCGATTCCCACCTGATTCACGGCGATGACCACCGCAAAGGCCCAGATCGCAATCGAGGTGATGTTCGCCAGCGTGTTCGGGTTGCGGAATCCCGCGTCCGCGGTAATTCCGCGGACGACGTCCCCGAGCAGGTTCGCCGCCAGGGCGCCGATCAGCAGCACGGCCATGGCGATGACCAGTTGGGGCAGCCAGGCGAGGAACTGATACAGCACGGCTGAAAGGGCCGGCAGTCCGAGCGCGCTGAAGGCGATGACCAGCACGACGATTCGGATCAGCCACTTGACGACTTCGGCGACAATGCCCGCCGGGTCTCTGGTTGCTCCCATCCTGCGCGTCGTGTCGGTCAATCCGACCCGCTCGGAGAATTCGTTGAATTTCACCCGGCGCAGAATGGCCGCCACCGCGCGCGCGATCCACGAGGAAATGATCCAGCCGATCAGGATGATCAGCAGGAATCCCACGAATTTGAGGAATCCCCGCATCAGCATGGTCATGATTTCCGAGATCGAGACCACGAAGGCATCCCACCAACTGCTGAAATCCGCGGTCGCGGAGGCCGCGGGATCCACGGGAGCCGCGGCAGCCGCTGCGGGAGCCCCGGGATCGACGGTATCCACGGCGGGAGCCGCGGTATCCATGGGAGCCACGGGGGCCTGTTCTTCCTGCATGAGGCGCTCTCCTTTCGCTATCTTTTTTGAAATGGAAATTTTGCATTCAATGACGGTGCCACGCAAGCGCGTCGCATGCGTCGCGGACGAGTCTGATCGACAGTGGTCAACAAAAAAAGCTCTGTTATTGGCAGATCCGGCCCTGCGACTCCGATCGCAGCGTCAACGACCCGGCGTGTCCGAAAAGGGATAAGCTTCGACGGCATTCAGACAGTTGAGGAGGTTTAGATGCGAATTCCTGCGCTGACGCTACTGATTTCCCTTTCCCTGATGGTTCCCGGCTGCCAGCAGGCCGAGGTTCCCGCCGAGCCAGCGGCAAGCGAGCAGCTCGCAACTCCCGACCCGGCCGCCTCGCGGCAGGACATCGAGCGGTTGCGGGATGAATGGCTCGCTGCCGCGGAGCGGGACGACGCCGCGGCCGTCGCCGCTCTCTACACCGACGACGCGGTGGTCGCCTCTCCCGATAATCCGCCGGCGGAGGGCCGGCAGGCCATCGAGGCGCTGTGGACTCGGAATTTTCCGATGGCCAGCGGGCTCGAAGTCCGTTCGTCCAGGATCGAAGCGAGCGGCGACCTCGCCTACGACTATGGGGAGTTCTCGCAGCGCATCACGCCGCCCAAAGGCAAGCCAATGGACGTGACGGGTCGATACCTCGTGGTGCTCCAGCGGCAACCGGACGGGGCGTGGAAGATCACCAGGCACGTGTCGTTCAACATGCCACCCGAAACCCGGAAAGGTTGACTCCCATCCGGTCAGGATGGCTGGCCGGCGGAGCTACTTGATCGGCACCACCACTCCGCCGCTGCCGTAGAGCCGTTCGAGGTCCTCTCGCGTGCCGGAGTGGAAGGACTCGGTCTGCTCGTCGGGGAAGCGTCCGGCGCGCACGTCGTCGAGGAACGCGCCGAGCGCCTTCTGCATCTCCTCTCCGATGGCCGCGTAGCGGCGGACGAACTTCGGCTTGTGCCCCTCGTAGAGGCCGAGGACGTCGTGGAAGACCAGCACCTGCCCGTCGCAGGAAGGGCCGGCGCCGATGCCGATGGTCGGGATCGAGACCCTCTCGGTGATGAACGCCGCCAGCTCCGTAGGCACACACTCGAGCACGAGCGCGAAGCAGCCGGCGGCGTCGAGCGCGAGGGCTTCGTCGATCAGCCTCCGCGCCTCGTCGGTCCCCTTCCCCTGCACCTTGAACCCGCCGAAGGCGTTCACCGACTGCGGGGTCAGGCCGATGTGACCCATCACCGGAATCTCGGCGTCGAGGAGGGCCTCGACGGTCTTGACCCGGCTCGGCTTGCCCCCTTCGATCTTCACGGCATGCGCCCCCGCCTGGATGAAGCGCCCGGCGTTGCGCACCGTGTCCTCGATCGTGAGGTGGTAGGAGAGGTAGGGCATGTCGCCGACGATCAGCGCCCGCGCCGCGCCCCGAACGACGGCGCGGGTGTGGTGAATCATGTCGTCGACCGTGACGCTGAGCGTGTCGGGATACCCGAGGACGACCATCCCCAGCGAGTCGCCGACCAGGATGATGTCCGCGCCGGCGGCGTCGGCGACTCGGGCGCTGGGGAAGTCATAGGCGGTGAGCATCCCGATCCGCTGCTGCGACTTCATGGCGCGGATCGCCGGAACCGTCACTCGCTTCGAAGTGTCTGCCATCTCTCCTCCGTCCCGGTCCTGTGTGATCAGGATCCAAGCGGCACGTAGTACTGCGTTCCCTTCTGAGCGTTTCGAATCTGCTCGACGAGCTGATCGAAATGCTCGGGCGTGTTCACGAAGTCGATGTCGTTCGTATTGACCACCAGCAATGGCGTCTCGTCGTACCGGTAAAAGTAGTGTGAGTACGCCTCGCTGAGCTCCTGCAAATACGATGACGAGATCGCACGTTCGTACGCCCGCCCGCGCTTCTTGATGCGCCGGGACAGTGTATCAAGATTCGCCTGCAGATAGATGACCAGGTCGGGCTTCGGCACCGTCTCGTAGAGAAGATCGTAGAGCCGGTTGTAGATCATCAGCTCCGAGTCGTCGAGGGTCAGGTAGGCGAAGATCCTGCTCTTGGCGAACGTGTAGTTTGCGACGACCAGCTCGGTGAAGAGGTCGCGCTGCGACAGCGCCCGCTGCTGGTCGTAGCGCGACAGCAGGAAGAACAGCTCCGTGCGGAAGGCCGCCCCCCGCTTGTCCTTGTAGAAGTCCTCGATGAACGGGCTCTCCACGTCCTCCAGGACCTTCGTCCCGCGGAAGCGCCTGGCCAGCAGCCCGGTGAGCGAGCGCTTCCCCACGCCGATCGGCCCTTCGATGGCGATGTGCCGGAACGGAAGCGACGTGGTCACGCCGGGGAAGGATAAACGATCGTTGTGATACAACGCCGCCCCGATGTTGTCGATCGAGGAATATCGCCTGCAGAACGGCCTCCGCGTCGTCCTCAACGAGGACCATTCGGCGCCGCTGGTGGCCGTCAACGTCTGGTACCACGTCGGGTCGAAGAACGAGCGGCCGGGGCGGACCGGCTTCGCGCATCTGTTCGAGCACATGCTCTTCTCCGGCTCGGAGCACGTCGGAAACAACGAGCATTTCCGCTACGTGCAGTCGGTGGGCGGCGTGCTCAACGGGACGACCTTCTTCGACCGGACCAACTATTTCGAGACCCTCCCCTCGAACTACCTCGCCCTCGGCCTCTGGCTCGAATCCGACCGGATGGGCTTCTTCCTCCCCGCGCTGACGCAGGAGAAGCTCGACATCCAGCGCGAGGTGGTCAAGGAAGAGCGGCGCCAGCGTTATGACAACGTTCCCTACGGAACGGCCTTCGAGCGCCTGCTGCGCCTCTCCTACGATCCCGACTACTCGTACCACTGGCCGACGATCGGCTCGATGGAGGACCTCGGCTCCGCGTCGCTCGACGACGTGCGCGAGTTCTTCGACACCTGGTACAAGCCCGACAACGCCGTGCTGACGCTCTGCGGCGACTTCGTGCCCGCGGAGGCGAAGGTGCTGGTCGAGAAGTACTTCGCGGACATCCCGGCGGGGGGGCGCTTCCCCCCGTTCGACCTCGAGCGGAAGGCCATGGGGGGCGAGCGCCGCGAGGTCTTTCCCTCGCGCGTCCAGTTGCCGCGCGTGTACCGCCTCTACCACCTGCCGAAGATGGGCGAGCCCGACTGGGTCCACGCCGACCTGCTCTCCACCGTCCTCGCCTCCGACAAGGCCAGCCGGCTCGAACGCGCGCTCGTCCATGAGAAGCAGATCGCCCAGGACGTGGCGGCGTACGTCCTGCCGACGGAAGCGACCGGCATGATCATGCTGCACGCGACGTCGAAGGAGGGTGTGGAGGCGGAGGCGCTGGAGGCCGCCATCGACGAGGAGATCGAGCGCCTGGTCTCCGGCGGCATTACCGCCGAGGAGGTGACGCGGGCGAAGAATCGAGCCGAGATCGATTTCGCCAACCAGGTCGAGAACTACGACGCGCGGGGCGATCTGCTGGCGATGCTCACCACCTACTTCGGAGACCCGGCTATGATCCACCGCTGGCTCGAACCGTACCAGGCTGCGACGCCCGCCGACCTCGTCCGCGTGGCCGGCCGCTACCTGACGCCGGAAAACCGCGCCACGAGCCTCTTCGTGCCGCAACCGGAGGCGGCATGAGCGGCAAGTCGTTCCGCGCCACGGCGCCGGAGCCCGGCCCCCCGCGCCCGTATCACTTTCCCCGGATCACCCGCCGCACGCTGGCGAACGGCCTGCGGATCCTCATCGCCGAGAACCACACCGCGCCGCTGGTGTCGTTGCGCACGCTGGTGCGGTCGGGCGCGGACCGCGATCCGGCCGGGCTCGCCGGCGTGGCCGGCCTCACCGCCGATCTTCTCGACGAGGGCGCCGGCGATCGCGACACCATGCGGCTGGCCGAGGATGTCGGTCTCCTCGGCGGCTCCCTCGCCACGGGGGCCGACTGGGACGCCGCATACGCCTCCATCGACGTGCTCAGCCGGAACATGATCCCGATGTCGCGGATCCTGGCCGACGTCAGCGTCTGCGCCACGCTTCCGCCGGGCGAATTCGAGCGCGTTCGGCGCGAGCGCCTGACCGAGATCCTCCAGCAGCGCGACGAGCCGGCGGCCATCGCCGGAAAGCGTTTCGCCGCCCTCCTCTACGGCGCCGGCGTGTACGGGAATTCCGTCATCGGGACGAGCGAGAGCGTGTCGCGCATTCAGCTCGAGGACATCCGGCGCTCCTACGCGGATCACTACATCCCCAACAACAGCTCGGTCGTGGTCGCGGGCGACGTCGAGGCCGGCGCCACGGCAGATCTTCTGGAGAGCGTCTTCGCGGAGTGGAAGCGGGGACCGGAGCCACCCGAGCCGAAGATCGAGCCGCGGCGGTTCGACTCCTCCCGGATCTACGTCATCGACCGGCCCCAGGCCGTGCAGTCGGAGATCCGCGTCGGACACATCGGCGTGCCCCGCTCCTGCGAGGACTACTTCCCCCTGTCGGTCATGAACGCCCTTCTCGGCGGCGTCTTCAACTCGCGCATCAATCTGAACCTGCGCGAGTGGCACGGCTACACGTACGGTGCGAGGTCCGCGTTCTCGTTCCGGCGCCTGGCCGGCCCCTTCGTCGTCGCCGCGCCGGTGCGCAACGAGGTCACGCGCGAGTCCGTCTTCGAGATCTTTTCCGAGCTCCGCCGCATTCGCACTGGCGACATCGAAGAGCGTGAGCTCAGCGACACGAAGAACTACCTGATGGGCGTCTTCCCGGCCACGGTCCAGAGCTCGAGCGACATCGCCGGCCGCCTCCTGGACATGGAGCTGTACGCTCTGCCGGAGGACTACTTCGACCGCTACCGCGAGAACATCGCCGCCGTCTCACGAGACGAGATCGCACGCGTGGCCGGCAAGTACATCGACCCCGACCGTGCCATCGTCGTCGTGGTCGGCAGCGCCCGGCAGATCCGCGAGCCCCTCGGCGCGCTCGGCTACCCCATCCACGACCTCGATATCGAGGGCCAGGAGATCGCCTAGGCCTAGGGGGTCAGGTCTTCATTTCGACACTTCGCTCTACAGCCGGTAGCGCGAAGTATCGAAATGAAGACCTGACCCCCACTCACTCGTAGGCGTGCCGGTCCGCGGCCAGCGCCGCGGCTGCAGCAGCGATCTGCGCCAGCAGAAGCAGCGTGGACACGCCGTGGAGCATGCCGAACTGGCGGCGCACCGGGTCCTGCCGCGAGAGCTCGCTGATCGGGACCGGCGACCGCATCCGGATCGACCGGATGCGGAGGTCGACCATCACCTGCGCGGCGGCGAACACCACCGCGGCGAAGATGATGATCAGGATTCCCGCGCGGGCCCGCCGCCATTCCAGCGCCAGCAGGGCGATCGGCGCGGCGAGGGCGATGTAGTGCCACCGGTCGAGCAGAGCGCCGACGAAAGCGGCGGCGGCCGTCGGCGAGGAGGCGCTCTTGAAGGCGGCCTGCGTGGCCAGCAGGAGAAAGATGCCGCTGCCGAGCCAGATCGCGTGGATGAACCGCGCCGTCACGGCTGCACCGCCCTGGCGATGGCCGGCCCGAAGGGGGGGCGCAACACCCCTCGCTCGGTGACGATCGCCGTGATCAGCTTCGCCGGCGTGACGTCGAACGCGGGATGGCGCACGGCAACACCCGCCGGGGCGATCCGCTGCCCGAACATTTCCGCGACCTCCTCGCCACTCCGCTCCTCGATGGGAATGGCCTCGCCCGACGGGCAGCTCACGTCGATCGTCGAGAGCGGCGCTGCGACGTAGAACGGCACGCCGTGCGCCCCCGCCAGGACGGCCAGGGTATACGTCCCGATCTTGTTCGCCGTATCGCCGTTCGCCGCGATGCGGTCCGCGCCGACCACGACGGCGTCGAATTTCCCCTGCCGAAAAAAATAGCCGGACATGCTGTCGGTGATGAGCGTGACGTCGATGCCGTCCTGCTGGAGCTCCCAGGCGGTCAGCCGCGCTCCCTGGAGGTAGGGGCGGGTCTCACCCGCGAAGACCGCCACGCTCTTCCCCCCCTCGACCGCGGCGCGGACGATGCCGAGGGCCGTGCCATAGCCGCCGGTGGCGAGGGCGCCGGCGTTGCAGTGGGTGAGGAGCGTGACGGGGTCGCCGAGGAGCTCGGCGCCGAAGCGGCCGATGCGCATGTTCGCGGCGATGTCCTCCTCGAGGATCGCCTCCGCCTCGCGGACGGACTCCTGCGGCCTCGACCGCAGCATCCGGTCGACGGCCCAGGCGAGGTTCACGGCCGTCGGTCTGGCCTCCTTCAGGACGGCGGCAGCGGCGGCCAGGTCGTCCCCCCGCATGGCGGCCAGGGCCATGCCGAAGGCCGCCGCCACGCCGATGGCGGGCGCGCCGCGGACGACCATGGCCCGGATGGCGGCGGCCACGTCGGCGGCGGTGCCGCATTCCACCCAGCTCTCCTCGGCGGGAAGGCGGCGCTGATCGAGGAGCTGGAGGGCCTCGCCGGTCCAACGGAGCGGCGAGACGTGCACGAAGTTCGCAGTCCGGGTCACCTCGATATACTACCGTTCCCGCGCGAAGGAGGTTCCCGCATGGTCAAAGTTGGCATCAATGGTTTTGGACGCATCGGCCGGTGCGTTGTCCGAGCCGCGCTCAGCGGCGAGTTCGACATCGATTTCGTGGCCGTGAACGATCTCACGGACGCGGCCACGCTGGCCTACCTGCTCAAATATGACTCGGTCCATGGCACGATCCCGAACAAGGTCGAGCCGTCGGCTAACGGGCTGCTCATCGACGGGAAGGAGCTGCGCGTCTTCTCCAACCCCGACCCTGCCCAGATCCCGTGGGGCGATCTCGGGGCGGAGATCGTGGTGGAGTCATCGGGCCGCTTCACCACCAAGGAGAAAGCGAGCAAACATCTGCGCGGCAGCGTCGAGCACGTCATCATCTCCGCTCCCTCCAAAGACGCCGACGTCACCATCTGCATCGGGGTGAACGACGATGCGTTCGACGCCGGCAAGCACAAGGTGCTCTCGAATGCCTCCTGCACGACGAACTGCCTGGCGCCGGTGGCGAAGGTGCTGCACGAGAAGTTCGGCATCACGTCGGGAATCATGACCACCGTGCATTCCTACACGAACGATCAGGTGATCCTCGATCTGCCGCACAAGGACCTCCGGCGCGGCCGCGCCGCGGCGCTGTCGATGATCCCCACGACCACCGGGGCGGCGAAGGCCGTCGGGCTGGTCCTGCCGGCGCTGAAGGGGAAGTTCGACGGCATCTCCGTTCGCGTCCCCACGCCGAACGTCTCGCTGGTCGATCTCTCGGTCCAGACTGAAAAGCCGGCTAGCACCGAGGAGATCAACCAGGCGCTGCGCGACGCCGCGAACGGCTCCCTGAAGGGCATCCTGACCTACTCGGACGAGCAGCTCGTCTCCATCGATTTCAACGACGATCCGCACTCGTCGATCGTCGACACGACCTTTACCCGCTCGGCGGGCCCGCACATGCACAAGGTCCTGGCCTGGTACGACAACGAGTGGGGCTTCTCGAACCGCGTGCTCGACCTGATCGCCCTCATCGCCCGGGTGAAGAAGGAATCCCTGACGGCGAAGCGATGATCCGGATTCGCACTGTCGATCAGCTCGAGATCACCCCCGGCGCGCGCGTCTTCTACCGGGTCGACTACAACGTCCCGCTGGACGGCGGGCGCATCACCGACGCCACGCGGATCGAGGAGACGCTCCCGACGCTGCACCTGCTCCGCGAGCGCGGCGCGGCCATCGTCCTGGCCAGCCACCTCGGCCGTCCCAAGGGCGAGCGGAAGGAGAAATACTCCCTCCAGCCCGTGCGCGAGAAGCTCGCCGAGATGACCGGCCTCCCCGTCGAGTGGAGCCCCGACTGCGTCGGCGACGAGGCGGAACGGAACGCCGGCGCCCTCGGGGCCGGACAGATGCTCCTCCTCGAGAACCTCCGTTTTCACCCCGGCGAGGAGAAGAACGACGGCGCCTTCGCCGCCGCGCTGCGGAAGCTCGGGGAGATCTACGTCAATGATGCCTTCGGCGCCTCTCACCGCGCCCACGCTTCCATCGACGCCCTTCCCCGCCTCCTGCCGAAGGATCACACCGCGGGCGGGCTCCTTCTGGAGAGGGAGCTCCAGTTCCTGCAGAAGGTGACGCAGGTCGCCGAGCGTCCCTTCGTGGCCCTGCTCGGCGGCGCCAAGATCGCCGGGAAGATCGAGCCCCTCGAGGCGCTGATCCGCCTCGCCGACAAGGTCCTCATCGGCGGCGGCATGGCCAACACGTTTCTCGCCGCGCAGGGGCGGCCCATGGGGGGGTCGCTCGTCGATGCCGGGTCGATCGAGGTCGCCGGGCGCATCCTGAGCGGAGACTCCGGCGCGAAGCTCATCCTGCCGGCCGATCTCGTCGTGGCCGACTCACTGGAGAATCCGGCGAAGATCGAGCAGGTCGACGCCGCCGCCGGGCTTCGCGACGATCAGAAGGCTTTCGACATCGGCCCGGCGACCGTGAAGCGCTTCTCCGGCGAGCTCCTCGAGGCGAAGATCATTTTCTGGAACGGACCGATGGGCGTCTTCGAGAAGGAGGCCTTCGCAAAGGGAACCATGGCCATGGCCCGGGCCGTCGCCGAATCGGAGGCGGTGTCGGTCGTCGGCGGCGGGGAGTCGGTCGAGGCGGTCAAGGCCTCCGGCTTCGCCGACCGCATCAGTCACATCTCCACCGGCGGCGGCGCGTCGCTGGAATTCATCTCCGGCGCAACGCTGCCGGGCGTAGAGGTGTTAAGAGAGGGATGATGGGGTGGCTCAGGAAATCGAAGTCAAGTTCCCGCTCGTTGACCGCGAGGGGCTCCTCCGGCGGCTGCACGAGATCGGCGCCACGCGGCTCTATCCGGAGACGTTCGAGGACAACATCGTGCTCGACCGGCGGGGCGAGCTGAAGACGAAGGGGGCCCTGCTCCGCGTCCGGAAGTTCGGCCGCTACTCGCTGGCCACCTACAAGGGACCGATGTCCATCGAGGGGGGCATCAAGTCGCGCGAGGAGGTGCAGACCGCCGTGGAGAGCTTCGAGCTGGCCATTCAGTTGTTCGACGCGCTCGGCTTCAAGCCCGTGTTCCGCTACCAGAAGTACCGGGAGGTCTGGCGGATCCGGGAAGTCGAGGTGGTCGTGGACAGGACCCCGATCGGCAGCTATTTCGAGATCGAAGGGGGGGTCGACCTGATCCGCGCGGTGGCCACCGATCTCGGCATGACCATGGACCAGGCCATCCGTCACAGCTATGCCGATCTTTACCGGCAGCATCGCCGCACCCGGGGCGACTTGCCGGAGAACATGGTTTTTGCACCGGAGGATCTCCCGAGCGCATGAAAGCGATGATCCTCGCCGCGGGGTACGGCACACGGCTCCGTCCCCTGACCTACGCCAGGCCGAAGCCGATGGTGCCGATCTGCAACCGGCCGCTGATCGGTTACGCCGCGGAACGGTTCCTCTCCATCGGCGTCCGGGAGATCGTGGTGAACCTCCACCACCTGCCGGAGATCATTCAGCGCTACCTCTCGGAGGAGTACGGCGGCGAATGCGAGTTTCACTTCTCGTTCGAGCCGGAGATCCTCGGCACGGGCGGCGGCCTCCGGAAGGTGCGGCCGCTCCTGGAGAAGGAAGAAGAGTTCTACCTGGTCAACGGCGATACGATCCAGTTCCCGCCCTATGACCAGCTCCGCGCCGTGCGGAGCGAGCTGAACGCCGTCGCCGCGCTGACGCTTCGTCATCCGCCGCGGGGCGACCGCTTCACCTCGGTCTGGTTCGAGGACCGCAGGATCACCGGCTTCGGAACGGGCGCCGGCGAGCCGCTCATGTTCTCCGGCTCGCACGTCATCAGCTCCCGCATCTTCGGCTATCTTCCGGAGAGGGAGTTCTCCGGGATCGTCGACGAGGTCTACAGGCCGCTGATCGGCGAGGGGAAGGAGATCGTGGCCGGCGTGGTCGACGATGGGCCGTGGTTCGACATCGGCACGCCGCAGCGGTACATCTCCGCGGCAGCCACGGTCCTGGACATGACCCTCGACGGGACGATCCCCGTGGCCAGGGGCTCGCGGGTGGTCGACGACAGTGTCGTCGACCAGACCGCCACCATCCACGGGACGGTGAAGCGCTCGTCGATCGGCCACCGCAGCTTCGTCAAGGGCGAGGTGCGGAACTCGACCATCGGCAGCGACTGCCGCATCGCCGGCAGCGCCGTCCTTCACTCCTGCATCCTCGGCGACGGCGTGGAGATCAACCGCCCCCTCGAGCTTCGCAGCGCCATCATCTGCCGCGACGACGACCAGACCCCCCGCGACGCCAACTACCGCTACGAGAACGGGCTGGTCATCGCCGATTTCTGAGAGATAATCCGCGCCCTATGTCGAACCGCACCTTCACCATCATCAAGCCGGATTCCGTCCGGAAAGGAAACTTCGGAAAGATCATCACCCGCCTGGAGGGGGAGGGGTTCCGGATCCTCGGCCTGAAGAAAGCCAGCCTCACCCAGAAGCAGGCCGAGGGGTTCTACGGCGTCCACCGCGAGCGGCCGTTCTTCAAGGACCTCGTCCGGTACATGACGTCCGGCCCGGTGTACGTCGCGGCGCTGGAACGCGAGGGGGCGGTCGCCCACCTGCGCAAGATCATGGGGGCCACCGACCCGGCGAAGGCGGATGCCGGGACGATCCGGAAGGAGCTCGGCGAGTCGATCGAGCGGAACGCTATCCACGGCTCCGACTCCGACGAGAACGCCCGGATCGAGATCGCCTTCTTCTTCGCGGAATCGGAAATGATGTGACGTCGTCGGCGAGGAATCCCCTGCCCACGATGAAAAACGTGCCCTCTCCCGCTTGCGGGAGAGGGTGGCGCGAAGCGCCGGGTGAGGGCTCTCCTACTCGGGCATGACGATGGCCGACATTCCCTGCGCCTCGAGCGCGCTCCGCGTCTTCAAGGCCTCCTCGCGCGAGGCGAACGGACCGAGGCGGACGCGGAACAGCGTCTTCTCGCGGTCGAGATAGGCGTTGTGGCCGATGCGCGCGAGCCGGTCCTGGAGCGACCTGGCATTGCTCTCCACCGAGAACGCCCCTGCCTGCACGACGAAACGCGCCGAGCCGGCGCGCGGGGGGGGTGCCGGACGGGTCCGCGCCAGGGTCGCGCGGTCGAGCACGGCGGACGGGACCTCCGCGTCTCCGGTGATCGGCACGTCCTCGAGACTGCGGCCGTCGGCCGAGACCTGGCGCCGCGTGGGAACGCCGCGCTGTTCCTCGACCACCTCCACGCTGAACCCATCCTCGGTCGAGGTGCCGCGAGTCTGCGACGGGAGCGGGAAGGGCACCGCTGGCGCCTCCCCGGAAGGGATGACCACCTTCTCCTTCGGCTCCTCGATGTTCACCACGTAGGGAACGGGCGGCTCGCGCTCCCCTTTCCCCAGCCGGACGATCTTCATTTCCACCTCGCCGCTGCCGGGCTGAATCAGCCCGATGTGGCGCGCGGCGGCGTACGAGAGGTCGAGCACCCGGTTTCCCACGTAGGGGCCGCGGTCGTTGATCCGTACGCGCACGGTCTGATTGGTCTTCCCGTTCGTGACGTCGAGAACGGTCCCGAACGGGAGGCTCCGGTGGGCGGCGGTCAGTTGCAGCGGATCGAAGATCTCCCCGTTGGCCGTGGTCCGGCCGGCGAACTCCTCGCCGTACCAGCTCGCCACGCCGCGCAGCACATCCGACTCCCGCGGCGGCGGCGGCGCCGTGGTGGCGCAGCCGTACGCGGTGAAGAGGATCAGCGCGATGCTCAGCGAGCGCAGTCTCATACCCGCACCTCCCCAGCCACCTCCTGGATCTCTTCCCGATGAGCGGCCAGAACGGGATCGATCTCCCGCTCGAGGAACCGCTCGGTCTGCTGTCTGGCCAGGCCGGTATAGTCCTCCGGGCGGGCCATCGACTCGATGGACTGGCGATCGATCCCGAACAGAGGGTCGGCGGCGATCCGGTCGAACAGATCGTTCCCGGTCTGCCCACGCTTCAGCGCGCCGGCCGCGGCCTGCGAGTGGATCCGGACCCGCTCGTGCAGCACCTGGCGGTCCCCGCCGCGGCGGACGCCCTCCATCATCAGGTTTTCGGTCATCATGAACGGCAGCTCGCGCTGCACGTTGGCGGCGATCACGTCCGGGTAAACAACGAGTCCCGCGGCGATCCTGCCGTAGATCAGGGCCAGGGCGTCGGCGGCGAGGAAGGCCTCCGGGATGGCGATGCGCCGGTTGGCGGAGTCGTCGAGAGTCCGCTCGAACCACTGCGTCGCCGCGGTCATGGCCGGGTTGAGTGTATTGATGATCAGGTGGCGCGCCAGCGCGTCCAGCCGCTCCGCCAGCATCGGATTGCGCTTGTAGGCCATGGCCGAGGAGCCGACCTGCTCCTCCTCGAACGGCTCCTCGATCTCCCGCAGATGCTGGAGCAGGCGCATGTCGTACCCGAACTTCGAGGCCGACTGGGCGAAGCCGCCGAGGGTGGCCACGACGGCGGCGTCGACCTTCCGCGAGTAGGTCTGCCCCGAGACAGGGTACGTCCGGCGCAGCCCGACCTTCTCCGCGACGAGCTCCTCGAGCCGGCTCACCTTCGCCTCGTCGCCCTCGAAGAGGCTCAGGAACGAGGCCTGCGTGCCGGTGGCCCCCTTCACGCCGAGGAGGGCCAGCGAGCCGAGGCGGAACTCGATTTCCCGGTAATCGAGCAGGAGGTCGTGGAGCCAGAGCGCGGCGCGCTTCCCGACGGTGGTGAGCTGAGCGGGCTGGAAATGAGTGAAGCCCAGCGTCGGAATCGCCCGCCACTGCCAGGCAAAGTCGCGCAGCCTGGCCATGATGTTGGCCAGACGCCGCTGCACGAGCCGCAGCGCCTCGGCCATCTGCAGGATGTCGGTGTTGTCGGTGACGAACGCCGACGTGGCGCCGAGGTGGATGATGCCCCTGGCCTCCTCCGCCTGCAGGCCGTAGGCGTAGATGTGGGCCATCACGTCGTGGCGGACCTCGGCCTCCCGCCGCTCCGCGTCGGCGTAGTTGATGGTCTCCGCGTTCTCCTTCAGCGCGGCAACCTGTTCCTCGGTGATGGGGAGCCCCAGCTCCTTCTCCGCCTCGGCCAGGGCGATCCAGAGGCGGCGCCACGTCCGGAACTTGTGGTCGGGGGAGAAAAGGTAGGACATCTCGGCCGACGCGTAACGCTCCGTGAGGGGGTTCGAGGCCGAGTCGCGCTTCACATTCGGATTATACTTTCCCGAGATGCCGGCGCCCGTATCGACCCACGATTCCCGCCGTGCCACGAACGTGACGCTCAAGGCGGTGACCCTGCTCTCGGGCGTGCTGACGATCGTCTTCCTGATCTCCTTCTTCTTCAGCGATCGCGGCATCGCCGAGCTCCAGGACGCCAGGCGCCGCGTGGCCAGCCTCAGGAGCGACGTCGTCCGGCTGGAAGCGGAGAACGCCCGGCTCCGGGCCGAGATCGAGAGCGCCCGGAGCTCCACCTTCGCCGTCGAACGGATCGCCCGCGAGGACCTGGCCATGTCGAAGGAGGGGGAGGTGGTGTATCTGCTGCCTCGCCACAAGTGAAAGCCTTCTCCCCCGCGGCAGCGGGGGAGAAGGTGGCCGA
>DATLEX010000078.1:0-8256 GCA_035525045.1 Thermoanaerobaculia bacterium
GCTTCACTCGTCGCTCCTTTCGATGGCTGCCGCGAGGTAGCGGCTGACCGAAGCGCGGCGCCGCCGAGGTGGCATGCAGATCTCCAGGAGTGAACAGCTCTTGCACTTCGGCGCTCGATAGGCCATCGGTGTGAGCCCGCCCGCCACGATCTCGTGAAAGCGGGCTGCAGCCTCTTCAGTGGCGAGCCGAAGCCGCTCGTCGAGCTGCACCTCCTCGCGGCGACGCGTCTGTCCGTAGAACAGCGCACCCGAGGGTATCTGCACCCCGAGCATCTCTTCGAGGCAGAGTGCCTGCGCGCACAGCTGGACGCGGTCGCAGTCGATCCATTTCGAGGTGCCACGCTTGTACTCGACCGGGAATGGCTGCCAGCAGCCCTCAAGGCCCGAGACGGCCGTTCCTCCCGGCCCGTAGACGCGATGCAGCTCCACGACATCGGCGCGTCCGGCGAGACCGAGCCGCAAGCTCCGCAGGGGGATGCCTCTGGCGACTCGGAGATCGCCGCGCCCCTCCATCT
Organism: Thermoanaerobaculia bacterium; assembly: GCA_035525045.1. GTDB lineage: Bacteria > Acidobacteriota > Thermoanaerobaculia > Gp7-AA8 > Gp7-AA8 > DATLEX01. The sequence goes on from DATLEX010000078.1 coordinate 516, forward strand.
CTCCCGAGTCGGTGCGCTCGTGCAGCACCCGCCCTTCCGCGGTGAGGACGTTCTCACGCCACACCCGCTCGACGTGGATCAGGGCGCACTGCCGCTCGCAGAACACCAGGTGCTGGAGCCCGGAAAGCGGGAGGAGGTCGGATTCGGAGTACAGGATCAGAACCTCTCGCGGACCTCCACTCCTTCCGGGACCGAGCCTTCGTCGATGATCACTTGGTAGTCCTTGAACTGCCGGGCGGGGCCGTCGCCATTGCTGCGGCTGATTGTCACGGCATCGAACAGCCGGTGCGACGCCGCGCGGCCGAGCTGGTTCTCGTGTTCGAAGACGATCAGCCGCCGCGCGGCCATGCTGCCAGCGGGTCGCGCGGCCGACTGGTCGAACTGGAAGGCGTTCTCGAGCGCCTCCCAGAGCAGCTCGAGGTCGGCGTCAGAGAAGCCGGTCTGCTCCGCGAGGAACGGATTGACGATTCCATGTGCCCGGTACACACCATAGGGCACGGTGAACTTCCTTCCCATCGTCCGTTCCTTCTCGAGGTCGCGCTCGTTGGTCACAGAGCTGCGGGTGATCGCATGTTCGAGCGTGACGATGGGCTCGACCGAGCGTGCGAACGAAATCTGGACCGGGCCCCTGACCTGGCCGGCGTTGACGTCGGTGGACATCACTGCACCGAAGGTGCGGATGTCGAAGAAGTTCGCGCACATGAAACGTGTCAGTTCCTGCGCTTTGGCGGCGTCCTTCGGGAGACGCTTCGGTTCCGGCTTCTCTCCGATGTGCTGATACGCCCGCTCGTGATGGCGGTTGAGAACCGCGCCTTCCGAGAAGTAGATCTCGTGAGGAGGCTGATTGCCGCGCGTGATGGCGACGAAGTTACGGATCTTTCGCTTGAGGCAAACGTCGGTTACGAGGCCGTCTCCGGTTTCCGGGTCGACGCGCGGCAGGTTGCCGGCATCGGGGTCGCCGTTGGGATTCGCGTCCTTTACGTCGAAAAGAAAGACGAAGTCTCGGCGGTTCATCAGCTCTCCTCCTCGTTCGGGGATTGGAGTTCGGGCTTGCTCGCGTCTTGCCGTTGGAAAAATGCGCGGGTCTGATGGTAGTAGCCAATAGCGAAGAGACCCTGTCCGGTGAGATCCAGGTGTGCTGGAAACCCGCTGAGCGGATCGAGAATCTCCTGTACGAGCTTCTCGCGGTTTATCTTGTGTCCCCGCTCGAGCTTTGCGAGGTGATGGGCATAGGTCCTGAGCAGTCGGGGGAAGACGCTCCGGGGGGTTGCCGAGGCGGAGCTGTAGAAGCGATCGCGGATCGTGGCGTTGAGCTCCCTGCCCAGGGCGTCCATCTGGGTTTTTTCGAGGGCCGCGAAGAGACGGCCGAGGCGGTACGGCGGATCGGCTCTGTCGGTGTCGAGGCTCATGGCAACGTTCTCCTTTCGGTTGCGGTTCAAAAAACCTTTGATGACGCTGGCGCGGTAGTAGTTCACCTCGGCGTCGGCATGCACTCGCCGGAGCACGGCCGAGAAGAGCCCATCTGGATACCGCCCGCCCGTGATGACAGCGCAAAGAAGTGGGCCCGAGAGGATCGGCGGGATCTTCTCGCGATCGGGCCGGCCGTTCCTCCTCGGGCACGTCTCATCGAGAAGGTGGTTGAGAGACGGCAGCGCCGGCTCGGGCCTCTTCGACCCCTCGCCGTATCGACGCTCGATGCCGATGTCGCGGTGATGGTGCCGCAGATTGTCCAGGAGCTGCGCCAGCGTGCCGTGGTGGAAGAATCGTACGGAGAGGCGCGCCGCGTTCGGAGAGAGCCCCAGCAGGTAGAAGCCGGTCCGCTCCGGTTCCTCGTCGACGTCTCCATACGCTTCGCGGCCTCGGCGAAGAGCCTTCAGGAAGGCCTCGAGCTTCTGTCGAAGACCCTCGTCCTGGATTTCCTCTCGGGCCTGAGACCCGGCGACCGCCCATCGCGCGAACACGTCTTCGACGGCCGAGGGCTTCTCGGTCCAGAAGGCCACCGTGGTATCGCCGAGGAGAAGCCGATGCTTCTCGCGTTTCGGGCCGTCCAGCAGGGCATTGGCGGCGGCTACGTAGCGAAACGCGGCCTCTTGCGAGACCGGTGCGTTGAAGCTCTGGGTGCGGCCGTAGGATAAGTACGCGCTGTCGTTGAAACCGACGAGTGCAGCTCCGCCACCCTGCGCGCCCACCACTCCCTTTACCTTTTCGTGGATCCTCGCGAGCGCGGCCACGCGACCGGTGACCAGGCAATGTCCCACCGGCCCTTCGGTGGTCGCTTGCTGCTGCTGCCACCACGCCTTGACGACAGGATCCTCGTGGACGAGCTCCGTCCGCCCCTGGATCTGGAAGACACCGAACCCGGACTGGAGCTCCGGGAGGATGGAGTGCTCCTCGGCATGCTCGGGCTCCCACGATTCGAGAAAGCGGCAGATGGCATGGAAGGAAGGAGAGTCGATGTCTCCTTCGACGGCGAGGTGCCGCGAGCGGAAGGCCTCGAAGGCGGCCGTGGTACGCTGCGGGTTGCCGTCGTCGGGCTTGAACCCCAACATGTAGGCGGTGTTGTCCCAGAGAAAGCCGGGATTTAGACCGATCCCCGATGGTTTCGTCGTGCCTGGTACCAGCAGCTGTCGTGACCGCGGTCGGCCGTCCACCGCCTCTCTCGCGTCCTGAATGGCGAACGGCTCACCACTCGGAGTCAGCACGACCTTGAACGTGATCTTCTGCGGGCTGTACCCGACCGGCGGCAGCAGATACGAAGGATCACCTTGCAGTCGGTCGTAGAGGTCGTAGAGCGATTTCAGGATCATTGCTCGGATCCCCACTCATCGGTTGGTGGCACTTCGATGATTCCGTCACGGAGGGTGGCGTGGAAGAAACGCGGCTCGGCGGTCACTCTCCGCCCTAGATGCGCCTCGATGAGGGCGCCTTTCGCGTCAGGTGAGAAGCGGATGTCGTGGAGCATCAGCCCCAGATCCCGTTCGCCGCGGAGCTCGTCGGGGCAGACGGGAAACTCGTCGACGAGCTCGAAGCTTGCGAGGAACTCCCGCACGCCGAGATACGGGTGGTGGAAGAACTGGCCGCTGGTCGCTCGTCGGCGGAACATGTCGAGGTGCTTGCCCTCCGGCGTTTCCAGCGCTTTACCGCCCGCATCGGTGGGATCGAGCACCTCGACATGAGCCTCGATGCCGTAGCAGACGTCTCTGAGGACCATCGCGGCGCGCTGCTGTCGATGCTCCTCGACAGCCATCCCGAGCGTTCCGAAGCCCGACTTCATCGCCGCGGCGACTCCGGTCGCGCCCTTGATGGGGATCCTGTTGTCGATCTCGTTGCGGCGGACGTAGCTGAAGCGGATCGGACGCAGGACGTGGAGCCGATCAACGATCCATTGCATCTGGGGCTTCCAATAGATGGCTTCCAGGATCCCCCGAGCGGCGCTCGGGGTGATCACCTCGTACGAGACACGCTCGACCTTCATCTCCGGCCGATTGAAGGCCGCGAAGTCACCCCAGACTCTCAGCCTGATTCCATACGCCATCGCACCTCCTCGTTATACGTTGAGAAAGGAAGAGAGCGGATCCGGCAGCGACAGTCCGGCCTGTTCGCTGTAGCACGAAGAGTCGACCAGGACGGGGAAGCGGTCTGCCACGAGCTCGATCGCGCCGTGCATGTTCGCCTCCCACTCTTTGCGTCGAGCCTCGACGGTGAAGCGCTGCAGGCGTCTCAGCAATCCACGGTCGGGTGTTCTCCTGGGATCCCGCAGCTCGGCGACCAGGCGCCGCCCTGTGTCGCCCCAGGGGATGATGACGGGCTCGCCGAGTTTGTCGATGAGCCGAAACCTCTCGGCTACTGCCGCGAAGCCGAAGCTGAACGGAAGAGAGCGATCCTGGCGGAGGAGCTGGAACTCGTCCAGGATTCGCTTGGCATCCCATCGGGAGCTGCGATCCCAGTAGTACAGACGGAAGTAGTGCTCGACCGCCTCCAGGGAGAGGGGATCGGCGTCATATAACGGGAGGACCTGCTCGGCGGCATTCGCTGTCTGACGCAGGAATGCCTCCTCGAGCGAGTGCTGGGATCGAAAGACGAAGGTGGTACCCCTGCCGTGCAGAGAGCCGTTGCGGTTGCAGCGCCCCGCCGCTTGCGCCAGCGAGTCGAGGCCGGCCAGCGACCGAAAGACCACGGGGAAGTCGATGTCGACGCCGGCTTCGATGAGCTGTGTCGACACCACACGGCAGGTCTTTCTCGAATCGAGCCGTGCTCGGATGTCGCCGAGCACCTCCGTGCGGTGCTCGGGACACATCAAGGCGCTCAGGTGGAAGTGCCCTTCGGGCTCTTCTCCCAGGGCCCGAAAGAGATCTATCGCATGCCGGCGCGTGTTGACGATGCACAGGACGCGGTCGTGGGTGCGCAGGCGAGAGGCCAGCTCCTCGTCGCCGAGCGGCCCAAGGTCTCTCACGTCGACGCGTCGAAGGCTCTCGTACAGTGCCTGGGGGTTCGGAACGATCTCCCTCACATTTTCGAGGCCGATCGGAAAGTCTTGCCGGAGGTGGACTGCGGGCTGCGTCGCCGTACACAGCACCACACTGGCCCCATAGTGCGTAGCCAACTCGCGCAACGCCCGCAGGCAGGGGTGCAAGAAATCCACCGGTAGCGTCTGTACCTCGTCGAGCACGATCACCGATCGCGCTAGGTTGTGCAGCTTCCGGCACCGCGAAGTCTTCCTGGCGAACAACGATTCGTAGAACTGGACCGACGTGGTGACGACCAGGGGGGAGTCCCAGTTCTCCGTCGCGAGCCGGCTCATGGCGGTCTCCTGCCCGACGTCGAGGTTGCTGTGGTGCTCGACCACGAAATCGGTTGCTTCCGCACCATCGGCACCCGCCAAGGCTCGACGGAAGACGTCCGCGTTCTGCTCGATGATGGTCGTGAAGGGCACGACATAGACCACTCGCGTCAACCCGTGAACCACGGCGTGCCGGAGCGCGAAAGCGAGCGACGATAGCGTCTTGCCACCTCCGGTCGGCACCGTCAGCGAGAAGAGACCGGGCTCGATCGTCGCGGCGGCGAGACAGGCATCGCGCACCTTCTCGCGATTAGCGTTGACCTCTGTGGGCGCTACCTCCAGGCTGGCTATGTGGGAATCGAGTGCGTCCTCCATGCGAGCAAGTGCATCGCGCTGCCATTCGCCACGGGCCGTTGCCTTGGCGGGAGCCATGAACCGCTCCGTGTCCAGAAAGTCAGCGTCCACCAGACACGAAAAAACCATCCTGGTGAAAAAGGCGATGGAGAAGGCGTTGCCCGTTCGCAAGGCATGCAGCAGAGCGGATGGGGGCTCCAGGCCAGGACAAGTTGTTAGAGAGGAAGGGGCATCGCCCCAGTCTTCAATATGCTTCTCGAGTCGCCGTTCCAGGCAGGGTCCGCCGCTCCGGCCATCGGGGAGTCCGCCGTGGTGACCGCTGATCGCGTACGCGAGGAGGTGCCCCAGCACCTCGACAGCGCTGGCAGCATGCTGCGCCCCGGCTGTCGAATGGTCGATGCGGCCGACCGTCTCGGCGACGTGCGGGTCCTCAGAAGAGGCGATACGGAGATAGCTCTGGAAGGCCTCTGAGTACTTTCCGAGGTCGTGCCAAAGGCCGGCGTAGCGTCCCCACTCGGCCGCAGCGAACGCCGAGGCGAACCGAGCCGCCAGCTCTCCCACGTTGCGGAGATGCTCCTCCAGCGGCTGCCACCCCGCTTCGGGCGCTGCGCCGGGGAGGGTGTGGGCGTAGTGACGCTTCATTCCCTTGCCCAGAAGTCATGTCGCATGGCAGCATGTCCTGGCGATGTTGGCAGCCGGGGATACCGTCGAAACGATCCTGGCCGGCTATCCCTGGCTCGAAAGGGAGGACATCCTCGCCTGCCTGGCGTACGCGAAGCGCCTCGTAGCCCACGAGCGGATCGAGCCCGTTCCAGTCGGGGTGCGCGACTGAAGATCCTCGAGAAGCGCCGCGACGCGGTCGAGGCCGGAGCTCTCATCACGTCGAGGCCGAAGCGCGAGCGCTTGCGGGTTCGACGTGAAAGCGAAGAGCCGTGAGGAAAGCTTCGCAGACGCTGCACCTCACGCTCCAGCTCGACCGCGAGACCGACGGTCGCTTCATCGCCGAGGTGCGCGAGCTGCCGGGCGTGCTCGTGTACGGAGATTCCGAAGACGAGGCGGAGAGGGCCGCCTGCGCACTCGCTCTGCGGGTGATCGCCGACCGGCTCGAGGTGGGCGAGTGGTGCGGCGAGCCGCTGCTGACGATTCACGTCGCGCGTGCGGCGCAGGGCGGGGAGGCGGAAGGAAGTCACTCCCCCCGACCCTAGGGCCGCCCCCTGTCAATTTCCGTCAGGTGCCCTTCCAATGCTCCCGCCGCCATCTCCCGCACCCGCGCCACCAGCTCCGCCGGCTCCAGCGCCACGGCCTGCCCTCCGAACCCGACCACCCACCGCGCCACCTCGTCGAGGTGTGAGACGGTGACCCGGTAGAGCGCCGAGCCGTCGGCGGGCTCCTCGACGGTCTCGCCGGGGTGGTGGCGGGCGTACAGGACGATGGGCGCGGCCTCGGGGGCGAAGCGCACCACCACCTCGTGGCGCCCCTCGCCGCGGTAGATGTCCCACGCGTCGGCCAGGTAGGCCTCGACGGAGAAGCCGGGCGGGCGCGTGAAGGGCTGGGCAGTGCCGTCCGCCTCCAGCCCCTCCACCGCCCGCACCCGATCGAGGCGGAAGGTGCGCGGCGCGTCGCGCTGGTGGCAGCGGCCGACCAGGTACCAGGCGCCGGCGCGGTGGAAGAGGGCCCATGGGTCGGCGCCGCGCCAGCGGGCGGTGGCCGCCGACAGCGAGCGGTAGCGCAGGCGCACCGGCAGCCGCCGGTCGATGGCGATCTCGAGGGCGTGGACGACGGCGGCGGGCACCGGCCCGGTGCGGTCGGCGTCGGCGAGGCGCGGGCCGGCGCCCTCGTCCGCAGAGCTGTCGCCCTCGGGTCGTCCGGCGGCGGCCTCGAGCTTGGCGGCGAGGGAGGCGAGGCGGCCGGCGAGCGGCGCCAGCCGGCGGGTCGCGGGCAGCGCCAGCAGCGCGGCGAGCAGCTGGCGCTCGTCGCCGCTGAGGTTGAGGGGGCGCAGCCGGGAACCCTTCATCAGCCGGTAGCCGCCCTCCTCGCGCACCACCGGCGCGAGCTGCCGGCCGACGTCGGCGAGGTCGCGGTAGGCGGTGCGCTCGGAGACGTCGAAGCGGCGCGCGATCTCCTGCACGCTGAGGCGGCGGCCGCCGAGGGCGTCGACGAGCTCGAAGAGGCGCTCGACGCGCTTCACGGCGGCGAGGCTCCGTGGAGGTGTCGGGCGGCGCGATGGCGGCGACCGTGCCGCGGGCGGCGCGCGGTGCCACGGGCCGCGGCCGTCGTGGCGGGCCAGTCCGCCCCGGCGGGCCGCGAGCGGCCCGGCGCTGTCGGATGCGATGGCTCCCGCCGTCGGGCCAGTGCACGCCCCCTTTCTCCTGACTTCCCGGGCGGACCGCCGCGCGAGCGGCGCGATTTCAGCTGACGGACGAACCGAGCCTACCTCAGGAGCGCCGCGGCGGCACCTGGCGCAAGGCTTCGGGACGATGGAGCGTGCCGGGGCGGCTCATGCCGGAGGGTGCAGCTCCTCGCGGATGCGGCCGACGAAGCGGCGCGCGGCGGAGAGCTCCTCGGCGGCGCCGGCGGCGTCGATCACGAAGGCCGCCGCGTAGTCCG
>DATLEX010000085.1:0-2036 GCA_035525045.1 Thermoanaerobaculia bacterium
TCGTCTGCCGGGCCAAGGTGGTCCTGAGCGGCCTCCCGAGCGTCGTGGTCGAGGAACGCGCGAAGGACGCGCGACTGGCGTTCGGCCAGCTCCTCGATGCATTGACGCGCGCGGTCCGCAAGACGCTCGATCGCGCGCCGAAATCGGGAAGGGGACGCCGGTCGAGACGCTCCCCGAAGGCCGCCGAACGCGGCCGGACCGAAGCCGCCTCCGACGACGGCAGCCTCATCGGCCGGCGAGTGGGCCGCGCAGACGCCAACCTCGAGTCGGCCCTCGACCGCCCCGAGAAGCGACGCCGCGACCAGCCCGTCGACACCTCGGACCCTGGCGTCAGCGCCTCAGACCGCAAAGCCGGCTACGGCTCGACCGCGCGCCGCAACACGAAAGCGGAGACGACGGGCGCCACCGCTACGCTGGAGGACAGCCGCACCAGCCCCTCCCGCAAGTCGACCCGTAAGAGCGCCAACCGGGCGAAGGGCGGGACGAACCTCCAGAAGAAGGCCGTGGCGAAAACGATCTCGCCGAGCGCCAGGGCGTCGAGGTCGAGAGGGTGACCTGCACGGAGAATGCGTCAGGGCTCGGGTGACGGCGGCGCCGCCGGAGCGTCCGGCCCGTAGCGCGAGCGGAGGAACGCAACGAGATCAACGAGTTCCCTGGCGGTCATCGCATCGCCGTATTCGGGCATCCTCGACGCCCCTTCGGGGGTCGTCATCAGCTCTTCCATCCATCCGGGCGCGATCTCGTGCGAAGGGTCGAGGATGGCCGTCACGAGATAACCCTCGTCCGGTGCGGCGAGTTGGTTCCCGCCGAGGTACGCCGGCACGGGCGGATCGATGGTGGGGGGCGGCAGGTCGCTGCCATAGATCTCGTGGCAGTCGCCGCAGTGCATCTTCACGAACACCTCTTTGCCCGCGATCGGATCGCCCGCGGGCAGCATCTGGCGCTCTGCCGGCGAAGCGCCCCTCTCACCCCTGCAGCCCAGCAGGGCCACGCAGCAGACAACGATCACGAAGAGCCGGCGCATGACATCCACAATGGTTTCCTCTGAGCTCTAAAAACGAACGGCGGCGGCTCAGTATACGACGTCAGGTGCACGGTAAGGAATATCGTAAGGAACCTCAACATTGGTAAGGCCATGCCGAGAAGCACACTCACATCCAAAGGACAGATCACCCTTCCGAAAGAGGTGCGCGATCATCTCGGCCTCCAGACCGGTGACCGTGTCAATTTCGAGATCCGGGACGGCGCCGTCGTCGTCGAGCCGGAAACGACCGACATTCGGACTCTCCGCGGCATCGCCCGGAGGCGCGGGAGGCCGGTCACGCTCGAAGAGATGGATGCGGCCATCCGAAAGGGAGCGAGCCGCCGGTGATCGCTGTCGACACGAACGTCCTTATCCGCTATCTCGTCGAGGATGACCCTCGCCAGGCAGCCGAAGCGGCGCGGCTGATCGAGGCGGCCGCCGGGAGTGGAGAGCAGATCTTCATCCCACAGATCGTCCTGTGCGAACTGGTGTGGGTGCTTTCGTTCGCGTACGAGATTCCGCGCCGGCAGATCGTCTCGATCCTGCAGCAACTCCGTCGCAGCGCCGGCATCGTCATCGAGTCGGCAGACGCATTCCAGCGCGCCCTCGCCTCGTTCGAGAGCGGGAAGGGAGATCTGGCCGACTATCTGATCGCCGAGGCGGCCATGGAGCACGGATGTTCGGCCGTCGCCACATTCGACCGCGCGCTGCACGCCGACCGGCGCTTCGTCCGGCCGTCCGCGGCCCGCGGCTAGGAGGTCCGTTTCGGACCGTGCTTGATCAGACCCGCGCCGTTCCTCTTCGAATCAGGCGGAGGACGAAAAGCAGAGCGACGGCTCCGACAAAAGCGATGAAGATCGTTCCGGCAAGGCCGCCAAACGGTGAGGACACACCCAACTGGCTGAAAATCCACCCGCCGACGAACGCGCCGACGATGCCGATGATGATGTCGCCGATGATTCCATACCCTTCACCCATGACGAACGAGGCGAGGACGCCGGCGACCAGACCT
>DATLEX010000098.1:0-15118 GCA_035525045.1 Thermoanaerobaculia bacterium
GTCGTGGACGCTGGCGTGGCTCTACGAGCTCACCCGCCGCATCCGCACCGCGGTCGAGCTCACGCAGATCACCGGCGACAGCAACCTGGCCGCGGAGTCGGGCTTCAGCCCCAACACCGACGCGAGGAGCGTGATCGTCGAGGTGCGCTACAGCTTCTGATACTCCTCTGTTAACCTCTGCGATCTCTGTGACTCTGTGACCGACGAGACGGCGACGGTGCTCATCGAGAGCGGCGGGAGGGTGTGCCCTCTCCCGCTTGCGGGAGAGGGTGGCGCGAAGCGCCGGGTGAGGGCGACTCGGTCTCTGCGTGCCCCCTCATCCGGTCGTGCCGCGCGGCGTGCCAGCCGATCGCCCGCCCCGCTGCCGATCGATCGTCTCCTCGCGACGGCGGCGATGATCTGGTCAGGCTCATGCATCGCTCGTGGCCATGCGGTTTCGATTCGGGACCACTCTGACAATGGCGCTGCTCCTCGGCTGCGCACCCCCCACCCCCCCGCCCGCCCCCACCGCCCCTGCCGCCGGCTACGACATCGTGATCCGCAACGGCAGCGTCCTCGACGGCACGGGGGCCCCGGCCGTGCGCGCCGATGTCGCCATCCGCGACGACTCCATCGCCGCCGTCGGCGATCTCTCCGGCGCCACGGCCACGACGGTCATCGACGCCGCGGGCCTCATCGTCGCGCCCGGCTTCATCGACCTCCTCGGCAACTCGCAAGCGGCGGTGCTGATCGATCCGCGGCTCGAAGGGAAGGTGCGGCAGGGCGTCACCACCGAGGTCACCGGGGAAGGTTTCTCCCCCGCGCCGATCGACGAGGCCATGGCGGCGGAGATGGAGCGGACCAGGCCCGACGGCTGGCCGCCGGTGACGTGGAGAACGCTCGACGACTTCATGCGCGTGGTGGAGCGGAAAGGCTCCGCGGTGAACTTCGCCTTCTACGTCGGCGCCACGAACGCGCGGGAGATGGTCCTCGGGCATGCCGGCCGCGCCCCGACGCCGGCGGAGCTGCGGAGGATGGAGGAGATCGTCGGCGAGGCGGTGCAGGACGGAGCGGTGGGGCTGTCGAGCGCGTTGATCTACCCGCCGGGACGCTTCGCCACGACCGAGGAGCTGATCGCCCTGGCGCGCCGCGCAGGCTCCTACTGGACGCACCTGCGCAGCGAGTCGGCGGCGATCGACGCGGCGATCGACGAGGCGCTGCGGATCGGCCGGGAGGCGGGCGTGCCGGTGAACATCTTCCACCTCAAGATCGCCGGGCGGCAGAACTGGGGAAAAATGCCGGCGATCATCCGGAAGATCGAGGATGCGCGGAAGAGCGGCATCGACGTGGCCGCGAACGTCTATCCCTACACCGCCACGTCGACGGAGCTGACCTCGATCGTGCCGGCGTGGGCGCTGGAGGGGGGCTACGAGCAGTTCCTCCGGAGGGTGCGCGACCCGGCGGCGCGGCCGAAGATCGCCGCGGCGCTGCGCGGTGGCCGGCTGGCGGGCGCGGGCGCGTCTACGATTCTCGTCCGCGGCACGGGCAAGCGGCTCGACGCGCTGGCGCGGGAGATGGGTGTCGATCCGGCGGAGGCGGCGCTGCGGCTCTTCGAGCAAAACCCGCGAAGCTCCCCCGTCGCCATCTTCTTCTCGCTCAGCGAGGAGGACATGAAGCTGGCCCTGAAGCAGCCGTGGGTGGCGGTGGGGTCCGACTCCGGCGCGGTGATCGAGGCCATGCGCGGCCGCGGCGCGCACCCGCGGGCCTATGCCACGTTCTCGCGGATCCTTCGCTACGTGCGGGAGGAGGAGCTGATCCCGCTGGAGGAAGCGATCCGGAAGTTCACCTCGCTCGGGGCCGACCGCGCCTTTCTACCCGACCGCGGGCGGATCGCCGTGGGGAAGAAGGCCGACGTCGTGGTCTTCGACCCGCGGACGGTGCGCGACCTCTCGACCTACGACGACCCGCACCACTTCTCGGTGGGCGTCCGCGACGTCATCGTGAACGGCGAATTCGTGCTGCGGGACGGCGCGATGACCGGAGCCCTTCCGGGGCGGATGCTGCCCCGCGGGGGCCGGTGAGCCGCCTCGCTCCCTTCTACACGCGGAGGAACCACCTCCGCCGGTAGAGAACCCAGAGGATCCCGAGCCACATCAGCACGAAGGTGAGCCCCCACAGCATCGAGGCGAACTTCGGCGGGAAGTAGGGCTCGAACAGCAGTTGATAGCTGAACTGCTTGAAGGAGACCGACCGGCCGCCCGCGTTCACTCTCCACATGTCGAGGAGCTTGGCCATGATTCCTGACCCGACGAACGCCACCAGCGGGTTCACGCCGTAGACGACGAACGGTTTGGTCCACCCTCGCACCTGCCTGATGTCGATGACCCAGATGCAGAGCGCGAGGATCACGCAGGCGAAGCCGGCGGTGAAGACGACGTAGGAGCTGGTCCAGAGGGCTTTGTTGATGGGGAAGAGCAGTCCCCACAGCCAGCCGGTGGCCAGGCCGGCGACCCCGGCCAGGATCAGCTCGCGCACGCGGCGCTCGCGGACCCACGGCGCCACGAGGATCCCCAGCATCCCCGTGGCGACGGCGGGGATGGTCGAGAGCGGCCCCTCCGGGTCCCACGTCTTCGACTGCGACCAGAGATGCTTCTCGCCGAGGAGGGCGCGGTCGGTGACGGCGGCCAGCGTCTCGGAGGGTGGCTCGAGCGGGCCGCGGGTGAGGATGGCCCAGTAGCCGAGGAGAATGGCCGCGGCGATGACGGCCTGCTGTCTGCGCGAGGTCTTCAGGGCGATCAGCGCCGCGATCATGTAGACGATCCCGATCCGCTGCAGCACGCCGGGGATGCGCTGGTGGTCGATCCGCCAGGAGATCCGCTCGAGCATGGTCGGATTCTCGATGCCGGCGAGATTGCCTCTGGCGTAGAAGGGGAAGGCGCTGAGCAGCAGCCCGAAGAGGATGATCAGCAGCCCGCGCTTCACGATCCGCCGCACGGCGTCGCGGTCAGCCCGCCCGCGGAGCGAAAGGTCGGTGGTCACGCCGACGATGAAGAGGAAGAAGGGAAAGATCAGGTCCGTCGGCGTCCAGCCGTGCCACGCGGCGTGGCCGAGCGGCCAGTAGAGAGCGCTCCACGTGCCGGGGTTGTTCACCAGCAGCATCGAGGCGATGGTGATGCCGCGGAACACGTCGAGCGAGACCAGGCGCTCGCGGAGTGGGGGCGGCGGGGGGGGGGCGATTGTCACGCGGTATAGATTACTTCCGTTGGCGGGTCAAAGGCCGGGCTCGGGCGCGGGCTCGGGCGCGGGCTCGGGCACGGGCCCTAACGGTTAACAGTCAACGCCCGATACGCCTTCAGGTGCCGCAGCGCGGCGGCCTTCTCCCCCCGCTTCTCGTAGAGGCCGGCGAGGTTGTAGTGGGCGTCGGCGTTGTCGGGGTCGATGGCGAGGGCCTGCTCGTAGGCTGCGATGGCTTCGCGCGCGCGGCCGAGGTCCTCGAGGGCCACGCCGAGGTTGAAGGCGGCGGTGTCGTGATCGGGATCGGCCTCGAGCGCGGCGCGGTAGTGCTTCTCCGCGGCGCGGGGGTCGCGCTGCTCGTGGAGCAGCCGTCCGAGATTGACGTGCGCGTCGACGTGCCCGGGATCGAGCTGCAGCGCGCGCCGGTAGGCGTCCTGCGCCTGGGCCGGGTCGGTCAGCTCCAGCTCGCAGGCCAGCTCGAACCACTCCTCGCCGGAGGTCTCCTCCTCGCGCCGGCGGGCCGCCTCCGCGGCGCGGGTGACGAACGGCGCCGCGCCGGCGGTCAGCTCGGAGACCGCGAAGTCGAACAGGCTCTGTCCCGACTCCGGGTTCCAGACCCCGGCCCCGTCGCGCACGACCACCCGGTCGCCGTCGGCGGCGATGCGCACGCCGGTGAGCGATCGCCCCTCCGGCAGTTGCTCTCGGAGCCGCTCCAGGGCGCGCTTCACTTTCCGGCGCGGGATGCGAGCCGAGGAGAGCTCGCCGGCGGTGCGGAGGATGATCAGGTCGTGAAAGTCGAAGCGGAGCTCCCCGCGCGATCCGCGCTCCGGGCTGAGGAAGCCCTTGCTGGCGAAGCCGCGGATCTGCGCCGGCGAGAGGCCGAGCATCGCGGAGACCTCGCGGACGGAGAACGACATGTCACCGTTATTTTACCGGGAGAGGGGCCGCCCTACCGCGCGCGCGACTTCGCGGCCGCCGCCTTCCGCACCGCCGGCTTCGCCGGCCTGCGCTTCTGGTCGGCGCGGTTGGGGGACTTCGCCGTCTCCTTCACGCCCGATTTCGAGCGGGTGCCGGCTCCGCCGAGACTGGCCCGCAGCGCTTCCATCAGATCGATCACCTGCGCCTTCGGCTCTTCGGCCAGCGCGCCGATGATCTCCTCCCCTTCGATCTTCTTCTGAATCAGGCCGCGGATGCGCTCCTGCACCTCGTCGCGGTAGTTCTCGGGGTGGAACTCCTCGGCCGCCCCCATCTCGGCGAGCTGCACGGCCATCTTCAGCTCGTTCTCCTTGATCGCCGCCTCGCCGAGGTCGAGCTCCTCGAGCGACCGGATCTCGTTGGGGTAGTAGAGCTGCTGCATCACCAGCCCCTTCCCCACCGGGCGGATCACCACCAGGTATCCCTTGCCGCGCGCGGCGTACTTGGCCAGCGCCCAGCGATTGGTCTGCTGGAGGGCGCGGGCCAGGAGCGTGTAGGCGCGGTCGCCACCCTTGTCCGGGGCGAGATAGAAGGCCTTGGAGAAGTAGATCGGATCGATCTCGCTGCTGGGAAGGAACTCGGCGATGTCGATCTGCTGGGTCGACTTCTCCTCCAGCGCCTTCAGCTCCTCCTCGCTGAAGAGGACGTACTGGCCGCGGGAGAACTCGTACCCCTTGACGATCTCGGTACGATCGACGTTCCGCTCATCCTTGGGGCAGAACAACTGCTGCTGGATGCGGCTGCCGCACTCCTGGTGCACCATGTTGAAGCTGATCCGCTCGGTCGCCTCGGTGGCGGAGAAGAGCTTCACCGGGATCGAAACGAGCCCGAAGGCGATCTGACCTGACGCGAATGCTCTGGGCATAGAGAATGGCAAGTCTACAGAATGTGAGGGGGCCGCACAAGTTCTTGTGCAGTCACGACTTCCAGTGAACTACAAAATAATCTACGACCTGGTCCGCCGGATTCCCCCCGGCCGCGTCGCCACCTACGGGCAACTGGCGCGGCTGGCCCGCTGGGGTCGCCGCGCCCGCCACGTCGGCTGGGCCATGCACTCCGCCCCCGACGGCGTCCCGTGGCACCGCGTGATCAACGCCAAAGGAGAGATCAGCCGCCGCGCAAACTCCGACTCGCACGAATTGCAACGGCTGCTGCTCGAGGCGGACGGGGTGGAGTTTGATCTGCATGGGCGGGTTGATCTGGAACGGTATGGGTGGAGCGGATAAGGGCTCGGGGCTCGGAGGAGGTGCTGTTCGTGCCTCCGAGCCCTGAGCCCCGAGCCCCATCTTCAGATCCCCTTCGGCGGCGGCGGCACGACCACCGGCTTGACCGGGTTCTTCTTCAGTTCCTCGAGCAGGACCTCGACGGCTTTCTCCAGCGACGGGTCGCGGCCGGCGGCGACCTGATCGGGGCGGTCGACGACCTCGATGTCGGGCGGCACGCCGACGCCTTCCACCATCCACAGCCCCTCGGTGTCGAGGAAGCGGAACTGCGGGACCGTGACGCTGCCGCCGTCCATCAGCGGCGGGTTGCCGGAGATGCCGATCAGCCCTCCCCAGGTCCGCGTGCCGATGATCGGGCCGAGGCCGCGCTTGCGGAAGTAGTAGGGCAGCGCGTCGCCGCCGGAGGCGGAGTAGCCGTTGATGAGCATGGCCTTCGGTCCGTCGTGAGCGTACGCGGGCGTGGAGGTCGGCCTGGCGTTGCGGCGGACGATGTAGTTGAGCACGTCGCGGCTGAGCACCTCGATCATCCGATCGGGGATGAAGCCGCCGCCGTTGTAGCGGTCGTCGATGATGAGCGCCTCCTTGCCCACCTGCGGATAGAAGGCGCGGAAGAGCTCCTCATTCCCCTCGCGGCCCGTGTTGGGGAGATGGATGTAGCCGATGCGGCCGCCGGAGAGGCGGTCGACCATGTCGCGGCGCGACTGGACCCAGTCGAGGTAACGGACGTTGGTCTCCTGGGCGATCGGCCGGACCCGCTCCTGCCTCGCCCCGGTCATGTCGGGGCGGGAGTTGACCGTCAGCGTCACCACGCGGTTGGCCTTGTTCTCCAGGAGGCGGTAGAAGTTGTCGACGCCCCTGGTCGTCGTCCCGTCGACGGCGAGAATGAAGTCGCCCTGGCTGACCTTCACCCCCGCCTCGGTGAGGGGCGAGCGGTAGCGGTCGTCCCAGTTCTGCCCGGGGAAGATCTTCTGAATGCGGTAGTAGCCTGACGGATCGAGGACGATCTCGGCGCCGAGGAGCCCGTTGTCGACGCGCTTGATCTGCCACTCGCCGGGGGTCTGGACGTAGACGTGGCCGGCGTTGAGCTCGCCGCCGAGCTCGCCGAGGACGTAGTCGAGGTCGGCGCGGTGGGCGACGTGCGGGACGAGCTGTCCGTACCGCTCGCGCATCAGGTCCCAGTCGACGCCGTGCATGTTCGGGTCGTAGAACCAGTCGCGGAGGATGCGCCAGGCGTCGGTGAACTGCTGGGCCCATTCCGCGCGCGGATCGATCTTCATCTCCAGCCGGTCGAGGGCGAGCGTCGACTCACCGGGCTTCTGCCCCGGCTTGGCGTTGACGATGGCATAGTCGTCGCCGATCCGGGCGATGAGCTTCTCGCGGTTCGCGGACAGCTCGTAGCCGCGAAGGACCTCGAGGATGGTCTCCTCCTTCCGGTCGTCGATGTTGTAGAGCTTGAGGGCCTGCTTCCCGGAGGGACCGTGCATGTAGAGGACGCCGCTGGAGAGCGCGTCGAGGGAGTGGTAGATGCCGGGGGAGCCGGGGATGGCGCGCACGCGCTGCTCGAAGCCGGCGGGATCGATGCGGACCACGACCTTCTCGTCGGCTTTCTTCTTGTCGTTCGCGGCGGGCGGCGCCGGCGCAGTCGTCGTGGCGCCGCTCGTCTCCTCGTCGGACTGCGGTAGGAGGAGCGGCGGGCCGTCGGCGGCCAGGATGCCGGCGTAGACCCGGATGGGGTCGGTGTAGACGTAGTTGAACTCCCACGCGCTGAAGGTGAGGTTGAAGTCGCGGTTGGAGCGGAAGTAGAGGTAGCGCCCCTTCGGGTCGAACACCGGCTCGAGGTCATGGGTCATCCCGCTGGTGAGACGGTGGACGCGCTTGTCCGGGACCGAGTAGACATAGATCGATCCGAACTGTGCCTGGTCGGACTTCGTGTAGGTGATCCAGCGGCTGTCGGGGGCCCAGCGGTAGTGGCGGATGTCGCCGTACTCGTCGCGGTCGACGGCGGTGACGGCGCCGCTGGCGACGTCGAGGAGGTTCAGGTTGCGGTCCTTGTCCGAGAAGGCGAGCATCCTGCTGTCGGGCGACCAGAGGGCGGTGAACTTCCAGGCCTTCCCTCCCCGCGTGAGCTGCCGCTCGGCGCCGGGGTCGTCGGCCGGGCGGACGTAGATCTCGTAGCCCTCGCCGCTCCTGTCGCTGAGGTAAGCGATCGACTTGCCGTCGGGGGACCAGACCGGGTCGCGCTCGCGGATGCCGGGGGTCTGGGTGAGGTTGCGGATCTCGCCGTGCTTCGCCGGCGCGGTGAAAGCGTCCCCGCGGGCGGCGAAGAGGGCGCGCGCCCCTGTTGGCGAGATGCTGTACCAGTCGATGTTCGACTTCACGTTCTGGAAGCGCGGCAGCGTGTTCCGGAAGTCGCCCGACACGCGGATCGGAACGCGCTCGGAATGCGCCGTCGACGGGTCGAAGCGCCAGATGGACCCGCCGCTCTCGTAGACGATCTGGCTCCGGTCGCTGCTGGGCCAGAGCACGTCGTAGTCGAGATGACGGGTCACCTTGCGCGACTGTCTCGTGCGCAGGTCATACGACCAGAGGTTCAGCTTCCCATCCTCGCGGTCGGAGGTGAAGTAGATGGTCTCGCCGACCCACACCGGCTGGTTGTCGGTGGCCGGATCGTGCGTGATCTGCTCGGCCGTGTTGCGGGCCAGATCGTAGATCCAGACGTCCTGCGCCCGCCCGCCGCGGTAGCGCTTCCAGGTGCGGAACTCGCGCTCGATCGGCGTGTAGACGATCTTCGTCCCGTCGGGCGAATACATGCCGCCGCCCGCTTCCGGGATGGCCAGCGCCTTCTCCATCCCGCCCGCGACCGGAACGATGTACGGCTGCGCCATCCGGTCGCTCCACGGAAGCCGGTGCGGGAGGAAGAGAATGTGCTGTCCGTCGGGCGTCCAGTCGAGAATCCGGTTGTCGATCCCTCCGCGCGGCGGCATCGGACCGACGTCGTTGTAGAACGTGAGCTGGCGCGGCGTCCCCCCCTCTGTGGGGATGACGAAGACCTGCACCGACCCGCTGTACTCGCCGGTGAAGGCGATGAAGCGGCCGTCGGGGGAGAACTTCGGGAAGTACTCCATCCCGGCGTCGGAGGTCAGGCGCCGGGCCTCGCCCCCGCGCACGTCCACCACCCAGATGTCGCCGGCGTAGACGAAGGCGATCTTGTCGCCGTGAATGTCCGGCTGCCGCAGCAACCGGGTCAGGTTCTCCTGCGCGTGCGCCGTGGCGGCGATGAACATCAATGCGATCAGCAGTCTCTTCATGCGGCTCCTTGTAACAGCAGGGGATACGGAGGACCAGACGCGAAGAAGTGACGGATCGGTGACGATGTCAGGGCTCGGGGCTCGGACGTGCACTGGCCTCCGAGCTCTGAGCCCTGAGCCCCCCTCTTCACCCGATCAAGCGGTCGAAGTGGCGGTCGAGGGTGTCGTCGTCGCCGGCGGTCTTGAGCCGGACCCGAATCATGTCCGAAGGGCTGAGGAAGCCGATGACCTTCTTCTGCTCGTCGACCACTGGGCAGCGGTCCACGCCCGCCTCCCGCATCTTGCGCATCACGTCGAGGATCTCGTCGGAGGGAGAGACGACGAGCTTCGCCGCCTCGACGGCGCCGGCCACCGTGTCCTCGGTCCGCCCCTCGCGAATGGCGCCGGCGATCGCGGCACCCGGCAGCAACCCCAAGAGACCTCCATCCTTGTCCACCACCGGGTATTGCCGGTGCCGCTCCTTCACGGTGCGGGCCACGTCGATGAGCGTCATCTCCGGCTGGAGGATGACGATCTCGCGGGACATCGCCTCGGCGACGGTCATCCGCGCCATCGGGTCGGCGGCCGCGGGCTCGCGCCACCCCTCTTCGATCATCTGTCTCTCCGTCAGCGTCAGAGGCGAGATGCGGCGTGAGATCGAGATCGCCACCGCCACCGCCAGCATCAGTGGAAGGATCAGGCCGTAGTCACCAGTGACCTCGAAGACGATCAGGACGGACGCGATCGGCACGCGCAGAAGCCCGGCGAAGAATGCTCCCATGCCCACCAGCGCGTACGCCCCCGGATAGATGTTTGCCTCCGGAAAAAACAGCAGCGTCCCGTGACCGACCGCCGCGCCGAGCGCGGCGCCGAGAAAGAGCGAGGGGGCAAAGATTCCGCCGATCATCCCGGCGGAGATGGCGATGACCACGGCCAGGGCCTTTCCCACGAAGGCCAGCCCCGCCTCGGTGAAGGTGCCGCCGCCGCGAAGAAACAGCGAGGTGGTGTCGTAGCCGACGCCGAGGATCTCCGGGACGTAGAGGCCGATCGACCCCACCATCGCGCCGCCGACCGCGGCCCGCAGCACCGGCGAGCGGAAGCGCCTGCGCGCCGAGCCGCGAACCCGGACGAGCGCGCGCATGGCCAGCCCCGAGATCAGCCCGGCCACCACGCCGACGAGCAGGAAGCCGAGCAGCTCCATCGGGTCGGTCCAGGTGCCGCTGGGGGCGCGCAGGATGGGCGTCCCGCCGAGGAGCATCCGCTCCACGACCGCCGCGGCCACCGCGGCGACGATCGTCCCGCCGAGCACGCCTTTGCTCGCGCTTCCCATGACCTCTTCCATGGCGAAGACGACCGCGGTGATCGGCGTGTTGAAGATGGCCGCGATGCCGGCGGCGGCCCCGACCGGGATCATGCCGCGGACCATGCGCTTCGGCATGCGCAGGAGGCGCCCCAGCCCCATGGCGATGCCGCTGGAGACGACCACGATCGGCCCCTCGGGGCCGAGGGGCGCTCCCGACCCGAGGGAGATCGGCGTGCCGGCCAGCGTCGCCGAGACGCTGCGCGCGTCGAGGATCGACGGGTCCTGCGCGTAGGCCCGCCGCACTCGGGCCAGGTTCGCGCCCGATGCCATCGGCGCGAAACGTCCCATCGCCAGCGTCAGTCCCGCCGCAGCCAGCGAAGGGATCCCGATGATCGCCACCACGCGGAGGATGCCCGTCTGCTGGAGGGCCGGCTCGATGAGCAGGGTGCCCATGAAATCGACCAGCCAGTGGAACGACACCGCCGCGAATCCGCAGATCAGCCCGGTGGCGATGAGAAAAAGAAGGAGGAAGCGCCGTGTGACGTTGGCGAACAGCGGCTCGGCCACACGACCGTTGTACCAGAAAGTAACGCGCCCGCGTCATTTCAGAAGATGAGCCGCAGAGCCTGCACCCTCACCCGGCGCTTCGCGCCACCCTCTCCCGCAAGCGGGAGAGGGCACAGCCTTGACTCCTACAGGTAACGGATCAGCCAGTGGATGACGCGGTCCTTGATCCGGTTGTAGGGGGGGACGAGGTGCTCGATGACGCTGACCGGCGAGACCTGTCCCAACACGCCGCGCACGTTGGAGAAGGCCTCGAATCCGAAGAAGCCGTGTCCGCGCCCCATTCCGCTCTGCCCGGCGCCTCCGTACGGCAGGTTGAGCTGGTAGAAGTGAATCAGCGTGTGGTTGATGACCGTCCCGCCGGCCGTGGTCCGGGCCAGCACCTGGCTCACCGCCTTCCGATCGCGGCTGAAGATGTAGAGGACGAGCGGCCTGGGGCGGGCGGCGATGATGCCGATCGCCTCGTCGAGGGTGCGATACGGAACGACGGGGAGGAGCGGGCCGAAGATCTCCTCGTTCATCGCCGCGGAGTCGAGCGGCACGCGGGTAACCACCGTGGCCGGGGCGCGGCGGCCCTCGAAGGTCCCGCCGGTCACAAGCTCCGCGCCGTCCTTGAGAGCCCCGTCGATGAGCCGGTTCAGACGTGAGGCGTGACGGTCGTTGATGATCAGCGTCTTCTCGTCCTGGGGCACCGAGGCGATGGCGCGTCGCAAGGCCGCGATGAAGTCGTCGTGGACGGCCTCGTCCACCAGCACGTAGTCGGGCGCGATACAGATCTGGCCCGAGTTGACGAACTTGCCCCAGGCGATTCTCCTTGCCGCTTTCTCCAGGTCCGCGCTTCGCTCGACGATGACCGGCGACTTCCCCCCGAGCTCGAGCGTGACCGGCGTCAGGTGCTCCGCCGCGGCGCGCATGACGAGCCGGCCGACGGCCGGGCTGCCGGTGAAGAAGATGTGATCGAACGGCTTGCGGAGGAGCGCCTCGCTGGTCAAGGCATCGCCCTCGATGACCGCCACCTGGTCTTCGGCGAACAGGCGCGAGACGATCCGGCTCATGCAGGCGCTCGCGCTCGGGGTCATCTCGGAGGGCTTGAGGACGACGCTGTTGCCGGCGGCGAGCGCCGAGATGAGCGGCCCGAACGTCAGATTGAAGGGGAAGTTCCATGGGGAGACGATGAGGACCACCCCCTTCGGCTCGTAGACGATGCGGGAGCGGGTGCCGAGGAGCGCGAGCGGCGTGCGGACGCGCTTCGGCCGCATCCAGCGGCGCAGGCGCCGCCGGGCGTGGCGCGCCTCCGACACGATGGTGTAGATCTCGCCGAGATCGACTTCCTGCGGCGGCTTGCGGAGGTCGTCCCACAACGCCTGCCGGATCTCGTCGCGGGCATCGAGAACGGCACGCTCGAGTCGCCGGATGGCCTCGATCCGCTCGGCCGCCGAGGAGGGCCCCCGCCCGCTCCGGCGCCGCCGCTGCGCCTCGAAAATGCGGTCGATCTCGGCGGGCGGGCTCACCCCGCCATTGTATGTCTCACGGGAAGACGACCTCCCGCAACTGGCTGAAGGGGACGAACACCAACTGGTACGTGACGTGGTCGCGGGCGATCACCTCCATGATCGCTCCGTCGCAGGAGTCGAGGAAGTAGGCCGTGACCCGCTCGCCGGTGGCCAGCTCGAAGACGGCGCCGGTGAGCGGCCCCTGCGTGCAGCAGGCCGCGTCGGTGGTCACGACCGCGGGTCCTTCGATCCGGTCGATCTCGGAACGGTCCAGGGTGAACTTCACGCCGCCTGCTCGGCACATCTCCGCCATGCGATCGCGCCGGTATCCGAGAAAGGGGATGGCCCAGCCGAATTCGACCGTGTCCGAATCGACGACGGAGCTCCGCCCGGAGGTGTCGGTGATCGTCGCGGTCGGCAGTGAGCGGAGATGAAAGGTCCTGCTGGTGTTGCCGGCGATGGTGATCGTCTCGGTCAGGGTCTCGTACCCCGTCCGGGAGAAGCTGAGCGTCACGGGGAGGCCGACGGGAAGCTGCATCGTGAACTTCCCACTGTCATCGCTTCGGGCGAAGCGGCGGGGACCCTCGACGGCCACCTCGACGACGGCGCCGCTGGTGGTCAGGTCACGAACTTCGCCCGAGAGCGTGGCCTCCGCGACCACGGGCAGAGAGACGATGCGGTGCCTGCCCGCCGCGGCTGCGGTGGATGAAACGAAAAGGATCAGGAGGATGGAAAGTGTGGTCCTGTGCATGCATTGATGATACGGGGAAGAGCTGCTGCACGTCTGTGACGTTTGGATATACTTCGCCGCCGGAC
Source organism: Thermoanaerobaculia bacterium (assembly GCA_035525045.1). Classification (GTDB taxonomy): domain Bacteria; phylum Acidobacteriota; class Thermoanaerobaculia; order Gp7-AA8; family Gp7-AA8; genus DATLEX01. The sequence goes on from DATLEX010000098.1 coordinate 12,875, forward strand.
GGAAACTCTGCCGTCATTCGAACCCGGAGGCCCCATGCGACTCGAGCCGCTGACTGTAATTGCCGGACTCCTCGCCGCCGCGCTCACCGCGGGGTGCGCCACGACAGCAACGAACGGCGCGGCGCCCCCGCCCGCGCAGACGGAGACGACACAGATGCCCCAGACCGAGACCATGCCCGCAGCGACCCCGACCGTGGAGGAGGCCATCCGCTTCGTGAACGAGGCCGAGGCGCGGCTCGCCGCGCTCAACGTCGACGCCAACCGCGCGCAGTGGATCGCCTCGAACTTCATCACCGCCGATACGCAGGCCGTCGCCGCGAAGGAGAACGAGCGATTCATCACCGCCGGCGTGGAGCTGGCCAAGGCCGCCGCGCGATACGACGAGGTCCCGAACCTTCCCTACGACATCCGCAGGAAGCTCGATCTCATCAAGCTCAAGCTCACCTCGCCCGGCCCGGCCGATCCCGCCAGGACCGCCGAGATGACGCAGATCGCCGCCGAGCTCGAGGCCACCTACGGCGCCGGGAAGTACTGTCCCCCCGGAGCGACCGGGGAGGCCTGCCTCGACATCAACGAGATCGCCCGGATCATGCGCGAGAACCGTGATCCGAAGCGCCTGCTCGAGGTCTGGCGCGGCTGGCACACCATCTCCCCTCCCATGCGCGACTCCTACACCCGCTACGTGGCGCTGATGAACGAGGGCGCCCGGGAGCTCGGCTACCGTGACGTCGGCGCCATGTGGCGGTCGAAGTACGACATGCCTCCCGACGCCTTCTCGGCCGAGGTCGACCGCCTCTGGAACCAGGTCAAGCCGCTCTACGACTCGCTGCACTGCTACGTCCGCTCGAACCTGACCCGGCGCTACGGCGCCGCCCTCGTTCCCCCCGGCCGCCCCATCCCCGCCCACCTCCTCGGCAACATCTGGGCGCAGGAGTGGAGCCACGTCTACGAGCTGGTCGCGCCGAAGGGACTCCCCGGCCCCGGATACGACGTCACCAGGATCCTGGAGAATCGCAAGGACATCGACGAGGTGGAGATGGTCCGGATCGGCGAGCGCTTCTTCACCTCGCTCGGCTTCGATCCCCTGCCGCAGACCTTCTGGGAGCGCTCGCTGTTCGTCAAGCCCCGCGACCGCGACGTGGTCTGCCACGCCAGCGCCTGGGACATCGACGACGTGGACGATCTGCGCATCAAGATGTGCATCGAGCAGACCGAGGAAGACCTGACCACCATCCACCACGAGCTCGGGCACAATTTCTATCAGCGCGCCTACGCGACGCAGCCCTTCCTCTACAAGGAGAGCGCCAACGACGGGTTCCACGAGGCGATCGGCGACACCATCGCCCTCTCGGTCACGCCGCGCTACCTGAAACAGATCGGCTTGATCAGCAGCGAGCCGCCCGCTGCGGCCGACATCGCCCTCCTCCTCCGCGACGCCATGGACAAGATCGCCTTCCTCCCCTTCGGCGTGCTGATGGACAAGTGGCGCTGGAAGGTGTTCTCCGGCGAAGTGAGTCCCGCCGATTCCAACAAGGCGTGGTGGGCGCTCCGGACGCAGTACCAGGGAATCGAGCCCGCCGGGAACCGCGGCGAGGAGTTCTTCGACCCCGGCGCGAAGTACCACATCCCCGCCAACGTGCCGTATGCCCGCTACTTCCTGGCGCGCATCCTCCAGTTCCAGTTCCACCGCGCCCTCTGCCAGACCGCCGGCTACGACGGTCCGCTCAACCGCTGCTCGATCTACGGCAACAAGGCCGCCGGGGAGCGCCTCATGCGCACCCTGGAGATGGGCGCCAGCCGCCCCTGGCCGGAGGCGCTGGAGATCATGACCGGCCAGCGCCAGATGGACGCCACCGCCATCATCGACTACTTCCGCCCCCTGATGGACTGGCTCGAGGTGCAGAACAAGGGACAGCAGTGCGGGTGGTGATCCAGTTCCTTCTCCCCGCCGCAGCGGGGAGAAGGTGCCGCGAAGCGGCGGATGAGGGGCCCCTCACCCGGCCTTCGGCCACCCTCTCCCCGCTTCGCGGGGCGAGGGCAGCATGGCATGTACTGGGATGACGTCGCGCATCACTGCGGCGCCGAGCTCCAGCAGCACTTCTGGATGGCGCACCCGCGCATCCGCGCCGAGATCAACCGGCGGGTGAGCGGCGATCCGGCGACCTGGCCCACACAGTGGTTCCGGCGGGAGTTCGGCGCCCACATGCCGTTCGGCACGGCGCTGAGCATCGGCTGCGGCTCGGG
>DATLEX010000099.1:0-10032 GCA_035525045.1 Thermoanaerobaculia bacterium
GAAGATCAGACTTCCCCAGTCGGGATGAAATCCCTGCCGCGGATCGGCGTGCTCGTACAGGTGCGTGCCGTCGAAGTAGACCAGGCCGTGCTCGTCGGTGGGGAAGTGCGAGGGCACCCAGTCGAGAATCACCCCGACCCCGTTCTGGTGAAGAACGTCCACCAGGTACTTGAAGTCCTGCGGCGTACCGTGCCGGCTGGTGGGAGCGAAAAAACCGGTGCACTGGTAGCCCCACGAGCCGAAGAAGGGGTGCTCCATCACCGGCATCAGCTCCACGTGCGTGAAGTTCATCTTGCGCGCGTAATGGGCCAGAGGCTCGGCCATCTCCCGGTAGCTCATCAGGCGGGAGCCTCCCTCCCCTTCGACGGCCCGGCGCCAGGAGCCGAGGTGGACCTCGTAGATGGCGATCGGTGCATCGAAGGAGTTCCGCTTCCGCCGCGTGCCCATCCACTCCTGGTCACCCCATTCGTAGTCGAGGTCCCAGACGATCGAGCCGGTCCGCGGCGGCGTCTCGTGATGCACCGCCAGCGGATCGGCCTTGTCCACCCGATGGGCGCTGGCCCCCGACACGATGTGGTACTTGTAGATCGATCCCTTCCCCACCGCCGGGATCCATCCCTCCCAGATCCCGGAGCTCCCCCGGGCTCGCAGGGCATGTGCCTGCGGGTCCCATGAGTTGAAGTCGCCGATGACGCTCACCTTGTCGGCATTGGGGGCCCAGACGGCGAAGTTCGTCCCGGCGGTCCCCTCGCGCTGCACGACGTGCGACCCGAGCTTCTCCCACAGCTTGTGGTGGCTCCCCTCGTTGAAGAGATAGAGATCCCAGTCGGTCAGCAGGCTCGCTCCCGAAGAGGGCTCGGGGCTCGGGGCACGGGGCTCGGACGGGCTCCGGGCCTCGATGGTCACGGACGGCACGACATCGGCCCCGACGTTCTGCAGCTCCTCCACGACCGGGTCGGCGCGCTGCGGTTTCGCCGCCACGGGCCTGGCAGCCGGCTTCCGGCGTTTCGGAGGCGCCGGTGGCGTTTCCCCGCTCTCGTTCGGCGTCGCGTTCTTCGGCGTCGTTGTCTTCCCTTCCTCGACGGCGGGTGTTTCCGGCGGCTTCTTACGTCTCCCTGCCATGACCTCCCTTTCTTCTCTCCTCGTTCACGCTGCGGAGGATGCGCGTGATCTCGGGATCGCGCCGCATCTGCTCGAGCGTGAACCGGAACTTCTGTCTCCAGCTCCGCTCCGGGACCCCCGGCACATTCTGCGGCTCGCTCTCGAGCCACAGGTCTTCGACATTGACGAGGACGATTTCCGCGGGACTTCCGCTCAGAAACCGGAGAAGTGCCTCGAGGACCGCTTTCGTATCTCCTGAGCCGTTTTTAAGCAAGCCCCGCGCCTTGAGGAAGGAGGTGAGGCCCTGCCTCATCCGCTCGCGGTCCCGCTCTTCGCCCGCAGCGCCCGTCCGGTCGAGAAGCCCCTGCTCGAGGCGGTCTTCGATGTCGCTTCCGCGCCAGAACCCCGCGAAGGTGGGCATGTCGTGCGTGTTGATGCTGGCCACCGAGGCCGCCGCGGGCGTCCCCGCCGGCTCCTCCCCTTCCGGCCTGATTTCGTACTGCATGACGTACATCCGCCGCAGCCCATGCCGCTTCATCATTCGCGGGACGGACTCCGGCACCGTTCCCAGGTCCTCGCCGACCACCGCGCATCCGTGCCGCCTCGCCTCCAGGACCAGAATCGCGTACAGCTCCTCTTCCCGATAGCGGACGTACACGCCGTCTTTCGGCTCGGCGCCCTCCGGGATCCAGAACAGCCGGTGCAGCGCCATCACGTGGTCGAGCCGCAATACGCCGGCGTGCGATACGTGATGGCGGACGCAGGCGCGGAAGTAGTCGTAGCGCTGCTCGCGGACGGCGTCGGGGTCGAACGGAGCAAAGCACCAGTTCTGCCCCCTGGTGAAGAAGGGATCGGGCGGCGAGCCCACACAGACGCCCCTGGCGAAAGCCCGGCCGTACTTCCAAGCATCGTAGCCGTCCGGATTCACTCCCAGCGGAAAATCGAGATAGAGACCCGCCCCCGCCGCGCGCGCCTGGCCGGCGACACGGCTCATCTGCTGGGACATCCGGTACTGCACGTAGAGGTGGTATGCGGCGGAGTCGCGATCCTCTTTCGCCGCCCGGAAATGCGCATAACCGTAGGCCCCCCCGCTGGCGAAACGGTGAAAGTCGTCGTCCGGCCGGTACCGCGCCGCCATGACCTCGAGCGCCCGCCGCTTGGCCCCGATCACCCGTTCGTAATCGACCTGCCGGCTCTGTTGCAGCCCGGCCACGACCGTCTCGTCGCGCAGCGACTCGCTCCATTCGGGCAGCTTCGGCAGATCGAGATACATCTCGTTCCAGAAGAGGCGGCTGACCGGAGAGTAGGGACTCGGCTCGTCCTCGAACGCCGCCAGGAGCGGAAGCGTCGCCACCACCTCGCCCCCCAGCTCGTTGACCCATTCCCGGAAGCTCTGCAGATCGCCGAGGTCGCCGGTGCCCCAGCTCCCGGCACTCCGGACGGCGTAGAGGGGCACCAGCAGTCCCCACGACCGCTGCGTCCCCTGGGCTTTCGAGGGAGACGCGACGAGAAAGGTCTCGCTCGCCGTGCCGCCGGCCTCGATGGTGAGAACGTGATAGCCGTGCGGCATCTTCTCGGGGATGGTGACGGTCTTTCCGACGTAGCCGTCGTGGGCGGCGCGGGCCGGGATGGCGGCCAGATCGATCCGCCCCTCGCGAGCCGAGCCGTCTTCGAGCTTCAGGTGCCAGCCGGCCACGCCGCCGGAGATCCTCCGGGGAAGCCGGATGTCGACCGCCGGCTGGCGCCGGCCCCAGACCACGGTCACCGGGTCGAGGCGGCGCTCCCAGAAGGAACTCTCCCGCGCCTGCTGCGCCTCGCGCAGATCCAGCCCCTCCGGTATGCGGAGGCGCAGCGCGGCGAGCAGCGACTCTCTCGAGGCCTTGCGCATGCTTCCAGCCGCGTCTTCGTAGGCGATCTGGATCGAGTAGAGACGCGCCAGATCACGGAGCTGCTGGACCGTCACGAGAGAGGCCGGAAGCAAGGCGCGCGCCGCCGCGGCCATTTCCGGTCGATAATATGGACGTCCGGAGCGGCCATGTTCTGCCCATCCTGCGGAGTCAAATACGAGGGGACGCCGATTCAGTGCGCCTCTTGCAAGAAAACGATCCCCTCGCTCGAGGGCGAGCGGAGCGCGGGCGCGCGGCCACGTTCGTCACGCCGCGCCGGCGCTGCGGCCATCGAGGGCCTCGGCTCGGTCGGTGACCGGATGCTGGCCCTGCTCATGGACCGCGTCCTGATCGCAGCGCTGCTGCTGATCGTGGGCGCGGCCATCGCCGATCAGTGGGCCAGCGTCGAGCCGCGCCTCCCCTCGGTCGTGGCGGGGGCGGTCCTCGGCGGATTCGCGCTCGTGACGGTGGTCTTCCTCTACCACTTCGTGTTCGAGGCCGGCTTCGGCACGACCCTGGGAAAAGCCATCATGGGGCTCCAGGTCCGCAACCACACCGACCGCAACCGCATCGCCGCCGTGGCCATCCGGAACGCGCTGCGGATCATCGACGGCCTCGCTTTCTATCTGGTGGGCTTCCTGGTGGCGACGTTCTCGAAGCAGCGACAGCGGCTGGGAGACCGCGTCGGCGGGACGGTGGTGATGGACATGCCGATGTCGAACGGCGCCCGCGGAGCGATGATGGTGCTGTGGGCGGCGGTCATCGTGGCGTCGGTCGTGATCGCCGCGGCGGTCTGCCCGGCCTGTCGGTTGGGGTAATGTTGAGAATTCTCAATTCTCACCGTCCAGCAGCTCCAGCACCCCACGCAACGGGATGTGCACCCAATCGGGCCGGTTGTTCAGCTCGTACACGACTTCGTAGAGCGCCTTTTCCAGGAGGTAGGCGTCGAGCAGCACGCGGGCCTGGTCGGAGTCCCTCGGCACGTGCATACCTGCCGTGCTCGCCGCGAAGTACTCGTGGAGATACGCCGCGCTGACCCAGCGATGCCAGAACATCGCAGCGGCCTCGAGGGCCTCGCGATCCTCGGTGCGCAGAACCAGCCCGGGTGCCTGGCCCGACACCACCGCGTACGGCGCGTAGTGAAAGGAGCGCAGCATACCGGCCACGTCGCGGAGGGCATTCCGCTTGATCCGCCTCTCGCTCAGGGGACGCGACGGCTCGCCTTCGAAGTCGATGATCACGAAGTCGTTGGCCGTGCGCAGCACCTGACCGAGGTGGAAGTCGCCGTGGACGCGGATCCGCGTGGCATGAATCCTCTTGTCCAGCACGGCCCGGAAGCGCTGCTGAATCACGCTCTCATGGCCCAGGACCTCCTCTGCCTCCCGATTTCCCTTGGCCCGGCGCCGCAGGACCTGGAAGGCCTGCGTGGCCTGGGAGCGCATGGACTGGTAGATCGAGCGCTGGTAGTGGGGAGTGAACACCTCCGGCGCAAAGGCAGGATTCTTCGCGGAGCCGAGAGCGAGGTGCATCTCCGCCGTCCGGCGGCCGAGGATCTGGGCGTCGGCCAGATACGGCCCCAGGAGGTCTCGCGCCAGCGGCGCGATCTCGCCCTCGGCCAGAGCGCTGAGTGAGCCCCGCGGGATCATCCGGGCCACCTTCTCCATCGAGCCGGCTCCGCTGAGGAGGCCCTCGAAGTAGCGGCCGATGGCGTCAAGCGTGTAGGACCAGCCGTCGCCGGTATTGGGCGTATAAGCCTGCAGAATCCCGACGGTCATGACCTCGCCGTCCTTGCGATACTCGAGGGCTCCGGCGACGCGGGGCACGTTCTCGAACGAGGTCTCCTCGTTGAGGAAACGGGTGATTTCCAGGTCGGGATTCGTCCCCGGCTCGAGCTTCCGGAAGAGTTTCAGGAAGAGCTTCTGCCCGTAGACGACGGCGGTGTTGCTCTGTTCGGCCTTCAGGATGTGCGGCTCCAGGGGGTCCGTGCCGCGGAGCCCACGGAAGGCGCGGGTGGTGGAGCCGGCCATCGTGCCGCTGCGTGCCTTGATCTGACGCTTGCGCCCGATGATGTCGAGCAAAGCCATGGCGAAGCGCGGGTCGCCGACGGGCTCGTAGAGGACCTGCCCGTCCCGCAGCCGGCCGATGAGCGTGCCGCTCATGGGGTCCTGCTCCTCGGTCCGGCGGGCCTCGCCCATGGCCAGGGGAAGCACGTATGTCTGCGGTTCCCCTTCCGAAAACTCCACATCGATGACGGTCAGGCGTATGTCCCCGTCGAGGATCACGACATCGCGCACGCGGATGTGGCTGATCCCCTTTGCCTTCCCTCCGAACCAGCGGCGGCCCTGGATGTAGCGGGCGAGGGCGCGTTCGAGATCGTCGCGGTAGCGGTCGGCGAACACCTCCTCCCACTTCCGGACATTGATCAGCGGCACGTCCTCGGCCTTGACCTCGTGCACTTCCTGTCTCTGCAGCAGGAACCAGTAGAACGTGAACGGCCCGAGGTTCAGGAAGTACGGCTTCTCGCTCACTTCCGGGAAGCGGGTACCGCCCGAAAGCTCGACAGGGACCATCCCCCGGAACTCCTGCAGGTCGAGCTCGAAACACTGCACCAGCCGGGAGAGATTGGCGACCACGAGGATGGTCTGGTCCTGCCACCGGCGCAGGAAGGCCAGGATCTTGCGGTTGTCGGGCTGGAGAAACTCCATCGTTCCGCGGCCGAAGGCCTGGAGTCGCTTGCGCGTGGCGATCAGGCGCTTCATCCACCAGAGGAGGGAGTGCGAGTTGTTCTGCTGCGCCTCGACGTTGACCTGCTCGTAGTGGTAAGCGGGGTCGATGACCACCGGGAGGAAGAGGCGCTGGGGGTTGGCCCGCGAGAAGCCGGCGTTGCGGTCGGCGCTCCACTGCATGGGCGTGCGGACGCCGTTCCGGTCGCCGAGATAGATGTTGTCGCCCATCCCGATCTCGTCGCCGTAGTAGATGATCGGCGTGCCGGGGAAGGAGAAGAGCAGCCCGTTCATCAGATGAATGCGCAGGCGGTGGTTATCCAGCAGGGGGGCCAGGCGGCGGCGGATGCCGAGGTTGATCCGCGACTGCGACTCCTTGGCGTACGTCCGCCACATGTAGTCGCGGTCCTCGTCGGTGACCATCTCCAGCGTCAGCTCGTCGTGGTTGCGGAGGAACATCGCCCACTGGCAGTTCTCCGGAATGGCCGGGGTCTGGCTCATGATGTCCACCAGCGGGAACCTGTCCTCCATGGCCAGCGACATGTACATGCGCGGCATGACCGGAAAGTTGAAGGCCATGTGGCACTCGTCGCCGTCGCCGAAGTACGGGAGCGTGTCCTCCGGCCATTGGTTGGCCTCGGCCAGCAGCATCCGCCCGGGATAGTGCTGATCCATATGCTTGCGGAGCTTCTTCAGGAAGACATGCGTCTCGGGGAGGTTCTCGCAGGTCGTCCCTTCCCGCTCGAAGAGATAGGGGATTGCGTCGAGCCGGAAGGCGTCGACGCCCAGGTCCATCCAGAAGTCGAGGGCCTTGAGCAGCGCATCGTGAACGGCCGGGTTGTCGAAGTTCAGGTCGGGCTGGTGCGAGTAGAAGCGATGCCAGTAGTAGGCCTTGGCCACCGGATCCCAGGCCCAGTTCGACGTCTCGAAGTCCTTGAAGATGATCCGGGCGTCGTTGTAGCGGTCCGGCGTATCGCTCCAGACGTAGAAGTCGCGCCAGGCGCTTCCCGGCTTGGCCTGCCTCGACTTCTGGAACCACGCGTGCTGGTCGCTGGTGTGGTTGATGACCAGCTCGGTCACCACGCGGATGCCGCGCCGGTGCGCCTCCTTCATGAACGCCTTGAAGTCGCCGAGGGTCCCGTAGCTCGGATGGACCGCCGTGTAGTTGGCGATGTCGTAGCCATCGTCCCGCAGCGGCGACGGATAGAAGGGCAGGAGCCAGAGGATGTTGATCCCGAGGTCCTGCAGGTAATCGAGCCTGCGCATCAGGCCGGGAAAATCACCGATCCCGTCGTCCGTGCTGTCGAAAAAAGCACGCACGTGCGTCTGATAGATGACGCCGTCCTTGTACCAGAGATCGTCCATGTCACTTTAGATTGGGGATGATTTTGGATTTTGGACTTTGGATTTTGGATTCCCACCCAATCCAAAATCCAAAATCCAAAATCCAAAATCACCCCCGAGCCCCGAGCCTTTTTCACAGGTAGTATTCAAAGTCCCTCTCCGTCCTCACCCGCCGCCGGATCCGGAAGATCTGCGCCGGTACGACGTGCGGATTGAGCTGTACGTAGTTGCGCGCTCCCTGCCAGGTGTGGCGCGCGCCGCTCAAAAGGTCGTGCACCTGGAAGGGGCGGCCGGTCTCCAGCCCCATCGCGCCCAGGTCGAGATCGATCCAGCCGGAGTGCGTGTTGTGGGGGTCGACGCTCACCACGCAGATGATCACGTTCTCGGCGGCGGTCTTGCTGTAGCAGATGATCTGCTCGTTGTCGGTCTGGTGGAAGCGGAGGGTCGTGTTCTGCTGGAGGGCCGGGTTCTCGCGCCGGATCCGATTGACCAGGGCCATGAACTCGGTGAGATCATCGTTGGTCGGCGGCCAGTGTTTCACCTCATACTTCTCCGAGTCGAGGTACTCCTCGCTCCCCGTCTCTCGGGGCACGTGGACGAAGCGCTCGAAGGGAGGGCCGTAGACCCCGTAGTTCGCCGAAAGCGTGGCCGCCAGCACCAGTCGGATCGTGAACGCCGGCCGGCCTCCGTACTGCAGGTACTCGGTCAGGATGTCCGGCGTGTTCGGCCAGGCGTTGGGGCGGAAGTAGTCGCTCACCGGAGGCCTGGTGATCTCCCGGAAGTATTCGGTCAGCTCCCACTTCGTGTTGCGCCAGGCGAAATAGGTGTACGACTGGGAGTAGCCGGCCTTGGCCAGCCAGTACATGATCTTCGGCCGGGTGAAGGCCTCGGCCAGGAAGACCAGCTCCGGGTTCTCCTGCTTCAGCTTGCCGATCACCCAGTGCCAGAACGGCAGCGGCTTGGTGTGGGGGTTGTCGACCCGGAAGATGCGCACGCCGCGGGCGGCCCAGAAGCGGAACACCTCCCGCAACTCCTCCCACAGCTCCTTCCACGCCTCGCTCTCGAAGTAGAAGGGGTAAATGTCCTGGTACTTCTTCGGCGGATTTTCCGCGTACTGGATCGTGCCGTCCGGCCGCATCTGAAACCACTCCGGATGCTCCTTGACGGAAGGGTGGTCGGGCGAGGCCTGAAAGGCGATGTCGAGGGCGATCTCGATGCCGTGACCGCTCGCGGCCCGGACCAGGCGCTCGAAGTCGGCGAGCGTCCCCAGTTGCGCGTGGACCGCGGTGTGCCCTCCCTCGACCCCGCCGATCGCCCACGGGCTCCCCGCGTCCCCTTCCTCGGGGGTCGGGCGGTTGTTCCGCCCTTTGCGGAACGTGACGCCGATGGGATGGACGGGCGGCAGATAGAGGACGTCGAATCCCATCCGCGCGATGCGGGGAAGCTGCTTCTCGACGTCGGCGAAGGTCCCGTGAAGGCCCGGCTCGGCCGCCGTGGAGCGGGGGAAGAGCTCGTACCAGGTGCTGAAGGCGGCGATCCTGCGGTCGATCTCGATGGGGAGCTCGCAGAAATGGCGGGTGACGAACTTCCGCTCCGCGCTGCGCCACATCAGCGCCAGCAGGTCCTCGCTCCAGATGTCCTCGATCTTCTCTTCGACCGGCTCGTCCGATTGGAGGGTGGCGAGGAACGACTCGAGCTTCCGGCGGTCGCGGGCCGCGGCCCGCCCGGCCGCGGCGCGAATCATCTCCAGGCCGATCAGGAGCTGAACCTCGAGGTCCTTGCCGGTCACCCCGGCGTCGACGCGCTTCTTCAGGTCGCGGTGCCAGGTGAGGAAGTGGTCGATCCATCCCTCGATGGTGAACAGGTGAAATCCGAGCTTCTCCACCGTGAACTGGGCCGTCCAGCGGTCGTTGACCAGCGGGAGCATCCGCACTTCGGACGGCTCCTTCTCGCTCTCGTGCCGGTGCAGGACGACCGCCGAGATCAGGTCGTGCCCGTCGGCGAAGATGTCCGCCTCGACGGTGACTACGTCGCCCACCGCGCGCTTGGCGGCGAACCTCCCATCGTCGACGGACGGAATGATCCCCTCGATGATGACCCTGCGACGACCGTCGAACTCCACCACGACTTCACCTGCCCGTGCGAAGGTTGTTCCACACTATCTCACACGCGCGGCATCAGCTTCCGCGTGAACGGCCGGACCAGGGCGCCGAGGACGCTCCCGGCAGGCCCGCGCCGCAATGCCCGGAGGCGCACGACCTGCTCCGCGGCCACGCCTCCCGCGGCGAACAGCGACAGCAGCGGCGAGAGTCCGCCCCCGCCACGGAGACTCATGAAGGAGGTGACCACCCCTGCGGTGGAGAAGAGGAGGATGGCCACCGCCACTGCCGGCCCGCTCCGCCGGTAGTTGAACCCGAACCGCTCCTCGAAGAACCGCTGCTCGGCCGGTGTGAGCAGCGTCAGGAGCGGTTCCCTCATGGTGAAGGCATCCTGCAGGACGACGTCCGGCGTCACGTCCAATCGCAACCGGTCCGGCGCGCTGCTCTCCAGCGGCGGCGGGAGCCGGCGCCGGCTCGGCGACAGGAGATAGAAGACCGTGTAGACGACCCAACCCGCCGCCGAACCGCAAGGCCGGTTCTGCAACATCGCCAGATAGAGCCGCACCCCGCTCTCCAGCAGCAGGTACATCGCCAGCAGGATCACCCAGAGCGGCAGCGGCCCCTCATGGGTCATGACGCGCCGCACGTGTTCCTGGATGGCCAGCGCCACGAACAGCATCGGCAGGATGAGGGAGACCAGGGTGAGGCGCGCCGGCAGGATGCCGAGCTCGCTCCCCAGCCGCTCCTGCACGGCGGCCGGAAGATGGCCGGTGAGAATCGCTCCGGCATTCGCCGCCCTTCTTCCCGATGTCCGCGCCACCGCCGCCCGATACTCCTCGTCCCGGCGCACCTCGCTCGCCTCGTCGTACGCGTCGACCA
>DATLEX010000109.1:0-4366 GCA_035525045.1 Thermoanaerobaculia bacterium
GTGGGTAATGCCCGTACCTGCCGAGGGACCCGCGGGGTGGAAGGGTGGCGGAGCTCCCGCCGTCCTCCTGATCGCCCTGGCCGTATTCGTCGTGCACATGCTGACGAACCACCGGTACGGGTTCCACCGCGACGAGCTGCAGGTCCTCGACGACGCCGGCACCTTGGCGCTGGAGCTCGGCGCCATGACGCGGTACACGATCGCGTTCTTCGTGGCCGGGCTCGCCGCCGGCGCCGTGGCCTGGGAGCGCAGGCTCGGGCCGCGGGCCCCCGGCGCCTGGCCGTGACCGCGGCGGCCATGGCGGTTGCCGGCGGCGCGGTGTTCAGCGCCGCGGTCATGCTGGCGGTGGCGCGGCGGCTCCGCTCGTTCGGCTGACGGCCTGTCGGCCGAAATCCACCGGACGTAGAGTGGCTCGCGGGGCCGCTCTCCACTGCACAAGGCCGTGTGCCAAACGAGCGGCTGAACGGCGTACCATCGAATCCGACCCTCGATGTCCTTCGTCCATCTTCACCTGCATACCGAATACTCGCTGCTCGACGGCGCCAGCCGCCCGGAGAAGCTGGCCGCCAAGGTGGCCGAGCTGGGAATGCCCGCCTGCGCCATCACCGACCACGGCAACATGTTCGGGGCGGTGGAGTTCTACAACGCCATGCGCGCCCGGCAGGTCAAGCCGGTCATCGGCTGCGAGATGTACGTCGCCTACGGCTCGCGGCACGACAAGGCCGGCGTCGAGGACCAGCAGGCCGACGCCGGCGCCAACAACCACCTCATCGTCCTCGCCGCGACCAACGAGGGTTACCGGAATCTGGTCAAGCTCGTCAGCGCGGGCTACACGGAAGGCTTCTATTACAAGCCGCGCATCGACAAGGAGCTGCTGCGCGAGCACCGCGAGGGGCTGATCGTCCTCTCCTCCTGCCTCAAAGGGGAGGTCTCGCAGAGTCTGGCCGGCGGCAACTATGCGAAGGCGCGCGAGGCGGCCCTCCAGTACAAGGACATCCTCGGCGCGGAGAACTTCTTCCTGGAGATCCAGGACCACGGCATCCCCGATCAGCAGAAGATCATCCCCATGATGGCCCAGCTCGGCGAGGAGACCGGGCTCGAGCTGGTGGCCACGAACGACTCCCACTACCTCGACAAGGACGACGCCTTCGCCCACGAGGTCCTGCTCTGCATCGGCACCGGCAAGACCCTCGGCGACGAGAGGCGGATGAAGTTCTACTCCGACGACTTCTACGTGAAGGGGCCGGAGGAGATGGCGCGGCTCTTCAAGGGCTGGCCGCAGGCGGTGGCCAACACGCTGAAGATCGCCGAGCGGGTGAACATGTCGATCGACGTCTCCGGCCATCACCTGCCGAACTTCCCGGTGCCGGAGGGGAAGGACATCGCCGGCTATTTCGCCGAGGTGGCGAGGGGCGGGTTGAAGAAACGGCTGGAGAGGTATGCAGGGCGTCCTTCGCCGTCTTCGCGGGTCAGGATGACACCGAAGCACGAGCCGCAGGAGTACCGGGACCGGCTGGAGCGGGAGATCGACATCATCAAGGGGATGGGCTTCCCCGGCTACTTCCTGGTGGTGTGGGACTTCATCAAGTACGCCAAGGACAACGGCATCCCGGTGGGGCCGGGCCGCGGCTCGGCGGCCGGCTCGGTGGTGGCGTGGTCGCTGGGGATCACCGACGTCGACCCGCTCGAGTACGACCTTCTGTTCGAGCGCTTTCTCAATCCCGAGCGCATCTCCATGCCCGACATCGACGTCGACTTCTGCATGAACAACCGCGGGCGGGTGATCGACTACGTCCGCAACAAGTACGGGAAGGAGAACGTCGCTCAGATCATCACCTTCGGGACGATGGCGGCGAAGTCGGTGGTGCGCGACGTCGGCCGGGTGCTCGGCCTGCCGTACGGCCTGGTGGACAAGGTGGCCAAGACCATCCCGGTGGGGCCGGAGGTGACGCTGCCCACGGCGGTGCAGGAGTCGCAGGCGCTGGCCGAGTTCGTGAAGAACGACAAGGAGGTGGCGCAGGTGATCGAGATCGGCTCGCGCCTGGAAGGCCTCTCCCGCCACGCCGGCATGCACGCCGCCGGCGTGGTGATCACGCCGGAGCCGGTGACGAACTACGTTCCTCTCTACCGGACCAACCGCGACGAGATCGTCACGCAGTTTGACATGCGCGTGGTCGAGAAGATGGGTCTGCTGAAGATGGACTTCCTCGGCCTGCGCACCCTGACGGTGATCGACGACGCCATCAAGTCGGCCCGGGCGCAGGAGGGGGTCGAGATCGACATCGGATCCATTCCGCTCGACGATGCGGAGGTCTACCGCCACTTCCAGGAAGGGCGGACCAAGGGGGTGTTCCAGTTCGAGTCGGGGGGGATGGTCGACCTGCTGCGGAAGGCGCGCCCGACGCGGTTCGAGGACCTCGCCGCGCTCAACGCGCTGTACCGGCCGGGCGCGCTCGATGCCGGGATGGTCGACGAGTACGTGAAGCGGAAGAACGGCGTCTCGAAGCCGCGGTATCTCGTGCCGGCCATGAAGAACATCCTGGAGGAGACGTACGGGGTGATCGTCTACCAGGAGCAGGTCATGCAGATCGCGCAGGCCGTGGCCGGCTACTCGCTGGGGCAGGCCGACCTGCTCCGCAAGGCCATGGGGAAGAAGGACGCCGCCATCATGGCGGCCGAGCGCGAGAAGTTCGTCGCCGGCGCGGCCGCCAACGGCTACGAGGAGCGGAAGGCGAACGAGATCTTCGACTACATCGAGCCGTTCGCGCGCTACGGATTCAACAAGTCGCACTCGGTAGCCTACGCGCTCGTCGCCTACCAGACGGCATGGCTGAAGGTGCACCACCCCCGGCACTTCATGGCCGCGCTGATGAGCTCGGAGATGGACAAGACCGATGCCGTGGTGAAGTTCATCCACGAGACCGCGTCGATGGGGATCAAGGTCCTCCCGCCCGACGTCAACGAGTCGAACATGTTCTTCACCGTCGTGGGCGCCGATATCCGCTTCGGCCTCGGCGCGGTGAAGGGAATCGGCGAGAGCGCCATCGAATCGATCCTCGAGGCCCGCCGCCGCGCCGGCCGCTTCACCTCCCTCCTGCAGTTCTGCGAGGAGGTCGATCTGCGCGCCTGCAACAAGAAAGCGCTGGAGGCGCTGATCAAGTCCGGCTCCTTCGATTTCATCGGCACCACGCGCCGCGCGCTGTTCGAGCAGCTCGATTCGACCGCCGACAGCGCCCTGCGGACGAAGGAAGCGAAGGAAAGGGGGCAGAGCAGCCTCTTCGGCGCCGGCGGAGCGCCGGCTCCCGCCCCGGCGCGCGCCGCCGCCCTCCAGATCCCGGAATGGCCGGAAGAAGAGAAGCTCCGCTTCGAGAAGGAGACGCTCGGTTTCTATGTCTCGGGACACCCGCTGAACAAGTACGTGCGCGAGCTGCAGATCTTCGGCAACGCCAGCACCGAGACCCTGCACCGGCACGTCGATGAGGTGGTCAACATCGGCGGCATCGTCGCGCAGATCAAGCGCAACAAGATCAAGAAGGGTCCGAACGAAGGGAAGCTGATGGCCAAGTTCGTCCTCGACGACCAGTACGGCTCGGTGGACGTGGTGGTGTTCAGCGATCTCTACGCCAGGTACGCCAGGTGGCTCGACAACGGTGTGGCCGTCCTGGTCACCGCCGCGGTCAAGGACACGGGGGGGATGCAGGCCAACCGCAGCCTCTCCCTGCAATCGGCCGAGCAGAACGCGCAGCACTACGACGACGAGTACGGCGGGCATCCCGAGATGCGCTCTCGCGTCTCGGCCTACGAGATCCGCGACGGCGACGTCGAAGACGATCGCGACCCGAAGGAGATCGAACGGGAGAAGTACGGCGACCGCGCCGGCAATCTCGGACTGTTCGGAGAGCCCGGGCCGTCGCCGTCGCCGGTGCCCGATCCCGAGATCGCCGAGGAACCCTCCTTCACCTCGCACGCGGCGGCGTTCGGGGAGGCGCCGATCACCCCGGAGCTCAACGCCCTGGAGATCGTGCCGCTGGAGGGCATCCTCGACAAGAAGGTGAAGGAGATTGCCCTGGAAGTGCCGTATCCGCGCGTGACCGAGGAGACGGTCAAGAAGATCCGGGAGATCTTCGAGGAGCACTCGGGGGAGATCCCGGTCTCGGTCACGCTCGTCGATGTGCCCGAGGCGGGACAGGTGCGGCTGAAGCTGAACCAGCACTTCCGGGTCCAGCCCGGCCCGGCGCTCAACGAAGCGCTGCAGCAGGTACACGCCAACGCCCACTACCTCTTCTGAAGTAGGGGGTCAGGTCTGGAAATTTAACTTCACGTCTACCAGGGGTAGACGTGAAGTTAAATTTTCAGACCTGACCCT
>DATLEX010000149.1:0-31826 GCA_035525045.1 Thermoanaerobaculia bacterium
CGAGCTCGGCGATCCCTTCGGTTTCGACCAGTTGGAGAGGCTGCTCGTCGAACAGGCCGACCGTTCCCCCTCGGCCATCCGCGACACGATCCTCGAGGCCGTGGCCGTCCACTCCGGCAGCCGCCCCGCCGACGACGACCGTACGGTGATGGTCCTGAGGTTCGAGCAGTTCCAGACTCTGGTCGCCCCCCTGCCGCCGGCGGAAGAGGCGATCGCCGTGTAAGGGCTTATGCCCGCGGATGATACTGCTCGTACAGCTTCTGCAGCCGGGCCCGGGAAACGTGCGTGTAGATTTGCGTGGTGGAGATGTCCGAGTGTCCGAGCATCATCTGCACGGAGCGGAGGTCCGCTCCGTTCTCCAGCAGGTGGGTGGCGAAGGAGTGCCGCAGGACGTGCGGCGAGATCTTCGTCCTGATCCCCGCCTCCCTGGCGTGCTTCACGATCTTCATCCAGAACGACTGCCGTGACATGGGGCGGCCGCGGCGGGAGAGGAAGAGGTGGGGATCGGCGAAGCGATCGAGCTCCGGCCTCCCCTTCTCCATATAACGGAGAATGGCGTCGCGCGCCGTATCGCCGAACGGGACGATGCGCTCCCTGGAGCCTTTTCCGACCGTCCGGAGAAAACCGGCGTCCATGACCAGGTCGTCGATGCGGACGCGGATCAGCTCCGACACCCGGAGACCCGTCGCGTAGAGCAGCTCGAGCATGGCCCGGTCGCGCAGCCCGTCGGTGGTCGCGGAGTCGGGCGCGCGAAGCAGCGCCTCGACCTGATCCGGGAGGATGCTCTTCGGGAGCGTCGCCCAGACCTTCGGGTTCTCCATATTCTCGGTCGGATCGTGCTTCAGGTGGCGCTCGGCGACGAGGAAGCGGAACATCCCGCGGATCGCCGCCAGGGCTCGGGCCACGGAGCGCGCGGAGATCCCGGCGCCGCGCAGCACCTTGAAGTAGCGGATGATCTTCAGCCGGTCGACCTCCTCCATGGCGATCTTCTTCTCCGCGAGATGCCGGCCGAACTTCCCCAGGTCGGTCGCGTAGGAGGCGAGGGAGTTCTTCGCCAGCCCCTTCTCGACGGTGAGGTAGTCGAGATACATGGGCAGCCAGGTGACGAAGAAAGGCGTCTTTGGTGTCATTCCGATACCCCCCCCGGATCCCTCGCTACGCCCGGGATGACATGGCCACGAGGTCGGCCATGTAGGAGCTTCGCACGAAAGGACCGGAAAAGGCCGCCTTGAATCCGAGATCCTCGCCGATCCGGCGGTACTCGTCGAAGACGTGCGGCGGGAGGTACTCGACGACGTCGAGCTTCTCGCGTTTCGGCTGGAGGTACTGCCCGATGGTGACGATCTCCACGCCGGCGGCGCGGAGCCTCTCCAGCACCTCGATCACCTCCTGGCGCCGCTCCCCCAGGCCGAGCATCAGGCCCGACTTGGTGACGATCGACGGGTCGAGGCGCCTGGCCTCGCGGAGGACGGCGAGGGAGCGCTCGAAGCGCGAGCCGGGGCGCACGTAGTCGTAGAGACGGGGGACCGTCTCCACGTTGTGGTTGAAGTAGTCGGGCTTCGCCGCCACCACCACGCGGACGCTTTCGGTGTTTCCGCGGAAGTCGGGCGTCAGGACCTCGACCGCCGCCTCCGGCAGCAGCTCCCGCAGCTCGCGGATCGTGGCCGCAAAGTGAGCGGCCCCGCCGTCGGGCAGGTCGTCGCGTGTGACGGAGGTCACCACGACGTGCCGCAGCCTCATCGTCCGGGCCGTCTCCGCCACCGCCCGCGGCTCGTGGGGCGAGGGAGGAGCGTAGGGCCGGCCGGTGGTGACGTTGCAGAAGCCGCAGATCCTGGTGCAGACCTCGCCGAGGATCATGAAGGTGGCCGTCCCGCGCGAGAAACACTCGGTGCGGTTGGGGCAGGCCAGCGACTCGCAGACCGAGTGCAGCTTCCGGTCGCGAAGAAGCGTCTTCACCTCGCGGAGGCTCTCGAGGTTCAGCTTCTTCTCGCGGATCCACTCGGGGAGGCGTTGCATCGGTGGTTTCAGTTTAAGGCCAAAAAAAAGGAGCAGGTCTGGCGACCTGCTCCGGTGAGCAACAGCAGGGAAAAAAGCTAGTGACCGGCGCCGGGCATGCCGATGCCGAGGGACTTGTCGAGCGACTTCTCGATCAGCCTCTCCGCTTCGACCTCGGGGATTCCCTTGACGATGGCCACTTCCGAGACGATCAGGTACTTGGCGCGGTCGTACATCTTCTTCTCGCGGAACGACAGGCTCTTCTTCTTGGAGACTTCGTTGAGGTTCTTCAGAACCTCGGCGACGTCCTCGAGGCGGCCGGTCTTCATCTTCTCCAGGTTCTCGCGGTAGCGCCCTTTCCAGTCGGTGTGCGCCTTCTTCACCCGCTCTTCCAGCAGGCTGATCAGACCCTTGATCTCCTTCTGCTGGTACAGCCGGCGCAGCCCGACGCGGTGGATGTTGGTGATCGGCACCATCAACCGCGAGTTGGTGGCCAGAAGCCGGAGGTGGTAGTACGTATCATCCGTCCCGAGGACTGGCGAAGTGGCGATCTGTTCGACGACCGTGACACCGTGGTTCGGATAAACGAGCTTTTCCCCGACTTTGAAACTCATTTTGACTGACGACATGAAGCTCCTTTCGGAATCTGACGGGTGCAACTGAGGGACGGGCATTCTACGCCAGCAGGCGTGCGGGGTCAAACTTTGGCCCGGAAAAACCTGACAAAGCCCGGCTCAACAGTGGTCACCCGGGCGTGATCGCCGTCACAGCGAAGAAGGCGTTATTTCACCACCTCGCCGCAGCCTCACCGACGCAATCGCAACACCAATTGGTTCAGCCGGTCCATCCCCTGCAGCCTCTCGCTCTCGGTCCCGTTGAGGAGGTCCTGGATCGCCTGCAGCTCGGCGAAGAGCGCTTCGTCGTCCGGCGCGGCGACCACCTCGACCGAGCGACCCGCCGGCTCGCCCCCGGTCAGCGGCGCGAGGCCGTCGCGGATGCGCCCGGCCATGGCCCGGATGGAGGGGACTTCCCCGGCGTCGATGGCGCGGGAGATCGCCCTGGCGCTGGCCACGGCGTCTGCGTAGGGGCTGTCGGCGTTGTCGACGATCCTGGCCCGGACGAGCGCCAGCACCACGTTGCCATAACCCGCGTCGGGGTCAGCCCGGGCGAAGAGGCGCACGGTGGCCTGGCGGGCGACCTCCGGAAAATCGATGGGCCGCGTGTCGCCGCGCTCGAGCCATTCCTGCACCGCGATCGACTCGGTCCGGCTGGTGGTCGAGCCCTCCGGGATGTATTCGAGCTCGACGCGGTCGATGAAGACGCTGCGGTTCCGGGTGAAGAGCAGCCGCCGCGAGGGGGAGCTGACGAGCAGGCGGTAGACCCACGACCCGCGAATCTCGATCCGCTCCAGGGCGTCGTCCTTCCGCGGCTGCACCGAGTACGAGGTCGACTCTCGTCCCGCCTCGAGCCTCTCGTAGGTGGCATGCTCGTACGAGCCGTCGTCGCGCTTGCCGCGCAGCAGCTCGATGTCCTCGTCGATGATTCGCTTCATCAGTTCCGCCGGCAGAGCGCGCCCGCTCACCTCGGCGATGCGGTCGATGACCGCCGCGTCGGTGTAAACCCGCTGCAGCGCCGACTGCTCCACGGCGCCGGCCGTGGCGGCGAAGAAAACGAGAACCCATGCCATTCGACTCATCCAGTTCTCCAGATCTCAGGCAGGACCGAGGTACCCGCCAGCCCGCTGCTCGACACGCCAAGGTAATCACAGATCGTCGTGCCGAGGTCGGCGAAGGTGCTGCGGGTGCCGAGACTCCTGCCCGCACTGATGGACGGCCCGGCGACGAGCAGCGGCACGT
Source organism: Thermoanaerobaculia bacterium (assembly GCA_035525045.1). Lineage (GTDB taxonomy): Bacteria > Acidobacteriota > Thermoanaerobaculia > Gp7-AA8 > Gp7-AA8 > DATLEX01. The sequence continues at coordinate 3,852 of DATLEX010000149.1, forward strand.
ACTCGCGCGTGTGGTCGGTGGAGACGTCCGTCGGATCACAGCCGTGATCGGCGGTGATGAACAGCAGGTCATCCCGGCGCAGGTCGTCGAGCAATCCCCGCAGCTCGCCGTCGAACGTCTCCAGTGCCCGCGCATAACCGGCCGCGTCGTTGCGGTGTCCGTACTTGGAGTCGAAGTCGACCAGGTTGGTGAAGATCAGGTCGGCATCCGATTCCCGCACCAGGCCGGTGGTCTTGACCATCCCGTCCGAGTTCGATTCCGTCCGGATCTCGGCGCCGATGCCGACGCGATCGAAGATGTCGGCGATCTTGCCCAGCCCGATCACCTGCCGCCCCTCCTTGGAGAGGCGCTCCAACGCGGTTTCCCCCGCCGGCCGCACCGAGAAGTCCTTGCGGTTGGCGGTCCGCTTGAAGGACCCCTTCCCCGCTCCGACGAACGGCCGGGCGATGATGCGCCCGACGTTGTGCTCGCCGCGCATCAGCTCGCGCGCGATCGAACAGATCCGCCAGAGCTCCTCGACCGGGATGACCTCCTCGTGCGCCGCGACCTGGAACACCGAGTCGCCGGAGGTGTAGACGATCGGCGCCCCGGTGCGCATGTGCTCCTCGCCGAGCTCGTCGAGGATGACCGTGCCGGAGGCCGGCCGGTTGCCGAGGGTCTTCCGCCCGATGCGGCGCTCGTATTCCTGGATGATCTCGCGCGGAAAGCCGTCGGGGTAGGTCCGGAACGGCTCGGTCACCACCAGGCCCATCATCTCCCAGTGCCCGGTGGTGGTGTCCTTCCCCGCGCTCAGCTCGGCCATGCGGCCGAACGCGGCGCGCGGGGTGGCGGTGCTGGCCGGCTGCGGGAGGCAGTGCAGGAGGCCGAGCGACTCGAGGTTCGGCAGGCGCGGATGCTCATCGCGCAGCACGTGCCCGAGCGTGTTCGACCCCTGGTCGCCGAACTCTCTGGCATCCGGCAGCTCACCAACCCCGAGGGAGTCGCAGACGAGAACGATGGCGCGCCGCATGGGAAATGAAGGATGAAGGATGAAGGATGAAGAATCAACGTCAGGTGCGGCAGTTCCTCGCCTTCATTGTTCTTGCTTCATCTGAGCGTGGATGAGCGGGCGGGCGGCGGGGGGGGCGTCGCCGAACTGGATGAAGGAGAGAAAGCGCCGGCGGAGCTCGCCTGCTTCAACGTCGCGCAGACCGAGCTGAATGCGCGCGATCACGTCGCCGGACCGGACTTCATCGCCCGTCCGGCGATCGAACAGCACGCCCGCCGCGTAGTCCACGACGTCGTCGGCGGTCTCTCTTCCGGCGCCGATGTGGACGGTGAACATCCCCGCTTCGAGCGTATCCATGGCGGTGATGAAGCCGCTGCGCGGCGCGTGGACCTCGATGACCTGGCGGGGCTGCGGAAGCAGCGAGTAGTCGTCGACCACCGCGGCGTCCCCACCCTGCGCGGCGATCCACGTTCGAGCCTGCTCGAGGGCCGCGCCGCTGCGAAGCGCCTCGTCGAGCGCGGCCCGGGCCGACGACTCCTCATACCTGCCCGACATCACCAGGAGGCGCTCGGCCTGCGCGCGCGTGAGTTCGACGACGTCCTCCGGGCCGCGGCCTTTGAGCGTCTCGAAGGTCTCGATGACCTCGTTGGCGTTCCCGACGGCGACGCCGAGAGGGCGATCCACGTCGGTGATGAGCGCCTCCACCCTCGTTCCGGACCCTTCCGCGGCGGCCATGAGGCTCTCCGCCAGCGCCTTGGAGTCCTGGAAGAGCCGCATGAATGCTCCGCTGCCGGTCTTGACGTCGAGGATGAGCGCCGAAGCCCCCATGGCCAGCTTCTTCGACATGACCGAGGCGGTGATCAATGGGAGGGACTCCACCGTGCCGGTCACGTCGCGGAGCGCGTACATCTTCCGATCGGCGGGGGCGATCCCTTCCGTGGAGGTCGAGATCACGCAGCCGGCCTTCTCCACCACGCGTTCGAGCTCCTGCCGCGACAGCCGGGCATTGAATCGGGGAATGGACTCGACCTTGTCGAGCGTGCCGCCGGTGTGCCCGAGGCCGCGCCCGGAGAGCATGCCGATCTTCACCCCGCAGGCGGCCACCCACGGCGAGAGGACCAGGGAGACCTTGTCGCCCACGCCGCCGGTGGAGTGCTTGTCGCCGATGAAGTCGTAGCGGTCGCGCAGGTGCCAGCGCTCCCCGGAGCTGAGCATCGCCTGCGTCAGCGCCGCCAGCTCGGCGCCGGTCATCCCGTTGATGGCGACGGCCATCAGCAGCGCGCTCATCTGGTAGTCGGGAATCTCACCGCGCGTGTAGCGGTGGACGAACACCTCGATCTCGTCGGGATCCAGCGGCGCGCCGCGCCGTTTGCGGTTGAGGAGCTCGTACGGACGGATCTCGCGCATGGCCGGCGCATTGTAGTGCCGCATGCCGGGTAGACTGCAGCCATGCGCGCCGTGGTTCTGCTCAGCGGCGGACTCGACTCCGCCACGGCCCTCGCCATCGCCCGCAGCGAGGATCGGGAGTGCCTGGCCCTCTCGTTCGTCTACGGGCAGCGGCACGAGGTCGAGCTCGAGGCTGCCCGGCGCGTCGCTGCGGCCGCCGGCGTGGTCGAGCACGTCGAATACCGGCTCGACCTCCGCCTCTTCGGCGGCAGCGCCCTCACCGGAGAGCTCTCCGTCCCGAAGGATGAGCTCGGCAGGCCCGGGATTCCCGTCACCTACGTCCCGGCCCGGAACACCGTCTTTCTCTCCATCGCCCTCGCCTGCGCCGAGGCGCGGGAGGCGGGCGAGATCTGGATCGGCGTCAACGAAGTCGATTCCAGCGGGTATCCCGACTGCCGGCCGGAGTTCATCGAGGCCTTCCAGAACGTCATCCTGAAGGGGACCCGCAGCGGGACCGAGAAGCGAGAGCCGCGCATCGTCGCGCCGTTGCTGCACCTGACCAAGGCCGCCATCATCCGCAAGGGCGCGTCGCTGCGGGTCGACTATTCCCTCACCCACTCCTGCTACGACCCCGGTCCCGCCGGCCGGGCCTGCGGGCACTGTGACTCCTGCCTCCTCCGCAAGCGGGGCTTCGAGGAGGCGGGAGTGCCGGACCCCACCCGCTACAGGGAGGAGGGATGAAGGCGCGGCTGGAATTCCCCCCTCATCCCTCATCCTTCATCCCTCCAATGCGTGTCACCGAGATCTTCCACTCCATTCAGGGCGAGTCGTCGCACGCCGGGCGGCCGTGCGTCTTCGTCCGCCTGACGGGGTGCAACCTGCGCTGCCGCTGGTGTGACTCGGAGTACACCTTCAGCGGCGGCGAGACGATCTCCCTCGACGACGTCGTGGCGCGGGTGGTGGGCTATGGCTGCAATCTGGTGGAGGTGACCGGGGGGGAGCCGCTGGCGCAGAGCGAGTCGTTCGACCTGATCCGACGCCTCTGCGAGGAGGGACTGGAGGTGCTGATCGAGACCTCCGGGTCGATCGACATCACGCCCGTCGACCGCCGGGCGAAGATCATCCTCGACATCAAGTGCCCCGGCTCGGGTGAGGTGAAGAAGAACCGCTGGGCGAACCTCGACGAGCTGCGCCGGCACGACGAGATCAAGTTCGTGATCGCCGACCGCACCGACTACGAGTGGGCCCGCCGCCTGATCGAGGAGAAACACCTCGACCGCTGGACCGTGCTCCTCTCCCCGGTGTGGGGGGAGATGGAGCCGCGGAATCTCGCCGAGTGGATGCTGGCCGATCGCCTCCCGGCCCGCTTCCAGACACAATTGCACAAGCACATCTGGGGAGCGGAAGCCCGCGGGGTGTAGGAAGTGACGAGGATGACGAAACCGGTTCTGGATCACATTGGCATCGCCGTGCGGTCGATCGAGGAGGCGCGGGTCTATCGCGCGCTGGGGCTGGAGGTCGATCACGTCGAGACCGTCGCCTCGCAGGGGGTGAAGACGGCGTTCCTGCCGGTGGGGGACGCGAGCCTGGAGCTGCTCGAGCCCACCTCCCCCGACTCGCCGGTCGGCCGGTTCATCGAGAGGAGGGGAGAGGGCATTCACCACATCTGCCTGCGCGTGGACGACATCGAGAGCCATCTGGAGCGCCTGAAGGCGGAGGGCTTCCGGCTCGTCGACGAGGTCCCCGTAGCGGGAGCGGACGGCTGCCGGGTGGCCTTCCTCCATCCCGCCGCGGGCAACGGGGTGCTGATCGAGCTGAGCGAGAAGGTCGGTGAGAAGTGATCGAGGGGCTGGACAACGGCGCGCAGGTGATCGTCAACCTGGTGAATCCGAAGGAGAAGTTCTTCGGGATCCTGGCCTCGCTCTCCCCGGCGGGCGTCACGCTGCGGGCCATCAATCTCGATTCCTTCGACGACTGGATCCACCAGATCGCGCGCGATGAGGATCCCGACCTCGGTCTGATGACGATGTTCGTGCCGCTCTTCCGCGTGGAGCGGGTGTTCCTGGACGAGCCGTCGGGGTCGATCAAGTCGTACGCGCAGCGATTCGAGGAGGTGGTCGGACTCGAGCTCGCCGACTATGTCCGAAAATGAAGCCCGTCGCGTCGTGATATGGTCCGCCGCGCAGCAAAACCGCAGGGAGGTCCCCCCTCAGTGAAGCAGGCCCATCTGATCGCCGCCGCGCTGCTGGCCGTCACCCTCTTCGCCGGATGCGCCCGGGAACGCGGTTACGACGAGTCGGATTCTTTCAGTTTCATCGTCTATCCCGGCTCGCGCTACCTCGGCGAGCTGACCGAGATCACGCGGCAGGCCCACAAGCTCGTCAAGCCCAACGAGGAGCCACCGCCCGTGGCCGTCTACGACACCGATGCCTCGGTGGAAGAGGTGGCTGCCTTCTACGCCAGGTCGTACGGGTACAGCACGGTGGCGCCCGACGTCACGAACAATCTGAGCGCCACCACGCCCCCGGCCTATTACCGCACCGGCGACCTCGCCGCGGACGTACGGTCGATCCAGGACCAGCTAACCAGCCTCGGCCTCGAAACCGACGTCTCGAAAGCGGATGGCACCTACCGGGCCGCGGAGATCGCCTACCGGCCGAACCGGCCGCGGGTGACCGTGCAGCGACCCTACTTCAACGTCACGACGTCCGAGGTGGTCGACCGCACGATCATCCTCATGGCCAGATAGCCGCCCCTCGCCCGGCGGCGCATGCACGCTATCATCCGCCCCCGTGCTGAACGCGAGCTGGCTCCTGGTGGCAGCGGTCTATGCGCTCGCGGTCTGGCTGGCAAGGCGGTCCGGGATCGACCTGCCACGCCGCATCGCACTGCTGTTCTACCTGCTGGTCCTCCTCTTTCTTCGTGACCCGCTGACCCGCGACGTGGTCAACCTGCCGGTCGACTACCTCCGCACGCTGCCGCCGTGGTCGTACCTCACGCGCGACAACACCGCCATCAACGGGGAGATGAACGACCTGGTGCTGCAGATCGTGCCGTGGGCGCACCAGGTGCGGGAGGGGTGGCGGGCGCTGGATCCGCCGCTGTGGAACCACCTCTCGGGGGCGGGGTATCCGCTCCTGGCCAACGCCCAGTCGGCGGCGCTCTCGCCACTCCGGCTGGCGGCCCTGCCGCTGCCGCTGGGGCAGAGCTTCGCGGCGGAGGCGGCGATGAAGATTCTCATCGCCCTGACGTTCACGTTTCTGTTCTGCCGGCGGCGCGGTTACGGCGAGATCGCCAGCGCCGCCGGCGCCATCGCCTTCGGCTTCTCCAGCTTCATCCTGATCTGGCTCCACTTCCCGATGGGAACGGCCGCGGTCTACGTCCCCGCCGCGCTGTACATGGTGGACCTCATCGCCGAGCGGCGGACGTTCGGCAGGATCATCTTCGCCGCGGCGCTGTGGGCCTCGATCCTCTTCGCCGGCCACCCGGAGACGGCGGCGCATACGTTCTTCGTGTCGCTGCTGTACGCGACGTGGGTGTGGGTGATGACGGCCTTTCATCCCGAGCGTGAGCGAGGGATCCGGGTGGGCGGCGACACGCAGCGTGACGGCCCCGCGCCCAATTTCCTCGCTACGCTCACGATGACAGGCCGCTTCCTCGGCGGCTTGTCGCTGGCGCTGATCGTCGCCGCGCTCCTGGCTGCGCCGTTCCTGGGTCCCTTTGCCGAGACGATGACGAAGTCGAAGCGCTACAGCGAGGTCAAGAGCCAGCCGCCGCACGGCTGGTATTTCTCCGACTGGCCGTCGTTCGTGGCGCTGCTCCAGCCGAAGTTCTTCGGGGACATCCCGCTGGAGAAGCCGTGGGGGCCGGCAAGGGCGGAAGCCATCACCGGCTTTGCCGGCGCGCTGGGGATCGGGGCCTGGTTCGCGGTCCTGGCGCACATCATCCGAAGGAGGCGATGGTGGTCGGCGGAGATGTTCTTCGTGGTCATGGCTATGATCATCGTCGGAGCGCTCTTCGACGTGTCGCCGTTCTCCGATCTCTTCACCTCCGTGTTTCACCTTGCCGCGAACGCGCGGCTGCGGCTCTTTTTCTGCTTCATGCTGGCCATGCTGACGGCCGCCGCGCTCGACCTCGCCGGGCGCGACCGCCCGTCGTTTCTCGTCGGCGTGCTGGCCTCGAGCGCCGTGCTGGCCTATCTCCTCTTCTCCACAGCCTTTCCAGGCGCCTGGGACCGCGACTCGGCGATCCTGGCCATGCTGCCGAGCGTGATCGTCCTGGCGCTGGCGGGGGCCGTCCCGTTCGCCGGCCGGTGGCGCGAGGCGGCGCTGATGCTGGTGACGGTCGCCCTGATCGGCGAGCTGTGGGCGGTGGGGCGTCACTGGATCCCGAACGTCCGCAGCGCCCTGATGTATCCAACCACCCCCCTGATCGACGCGCTGGTGACATTGAAGGAGAGCATCCCCGAGAACGAGCCGTTCCGGATCGTCGGCACGGGGCCGACCCTCTTCCCGAACCTCAGCGCCATGTTCGGCTTCGAGGACGTCCGCGCGCACGACCCGATGGCGGGCAGTCGCTATGTCGGCCTGCTCCGCGTGCTCACCGGGTACGACACCGATGATTACTTCCCCAAGTGGCAGAACCTGGAGACGGGGCTGCTCGACTTCCTGAACGTGAGATACATCCTCACGACGCGCGGCGCGGACCTCGGCGACCCGGAGCGGTTCCGGCTCGTCTACGACGGGCGCGACGGGAGGATCTTCGAGAACACGAGCGTTCTGCCGCGCGTCTTTCCGGTCCGCAACGTCGTCCTCGAATTCCGCGACGAGACCTTCCTGGCCAGGTTGAAGGAGCACCGGGAGTGGGGGGCGACGACCCTGCTGGAGACGCTGCCGGTGGAGAACGATCAGATGCGGACGGACCTCCTCGCGCCGCGGCCCGCCAGCGCACCGGAAGCGACGCTGGCGATCGTCAGCGCGCGCCCCGACCGCCTGCGCATCCGGGTCGACGCGCCGCGCTACACGCTGGTCACCACCAGCATCTCCTGGTGGCCGGGGTGGAGAGCGCGCACCGCGCACCGGCCGCTCACTCCCCTCCGCGTGAACGCCACCTTCCTCGGCTTCGTCGTCCCGCCGGGCCGGCACGAGGTGGAGGTGGAGTACGCGCCTGTCACCTTCTGGGCCGGCGTCTGGATCTCACTGGCCACGGTGGCGGGGTTGATCGGCTTCCGGGTCTGGCGGGCGAGACGGGTGTCACGCTCGGGATGACAGGGGTCACCGAAACTTTCGATTCAACCGTTCCCTGGCCATCTCGTCCACGCGGCCGAGGATGGGGGCGAGCACCTCGTGCTGCCCGGCGACGAGCTGGGCGATGCCGCTCCTGGCCAGGGCCAGCATGGACAGCATCTCCTCCTCGGTGAAGGTGGCGCCCTCGCCGGTGCCCTGCAGCTCGATGAAGCGCCCCTTCTCGGTGGCGACGATGTTCATGTCCACGCCCGCCTTCGAATCTTCCTCGTAGTTGAGGTCGAGGATGGCCGTGCCGCCAAGCATGCCGACGGAGATGGCTGCGACGAAGTCGTTGACGGGCCAGTTGACGAGGTTGCCGTCGAGGTACATCCGGCCGAGGGCGGTGACCAGCGCCACGAACGAGCCGGTGATGGAGGCGGTGCGCGTTCCGCCGTCGGCCTGGATCACGTCGCAGTCGATCCAGATGGTCCGCTCGCCGAGCATCTCGGCGTTGACCGCGGCGCGGAGCGATCGGCCGATCAGGCGCTGGATCTCCATCGTCCGCCCCCCCTGCTTCCCGCGGGCGGCCTCGCGCTCGGTGCGCTCGGTGGTGGCGCGGGGGAGCATCCCGTACTCGGCGGTGATCCAGCCGCGGCCGGTGCGGTAGAGGAAAGGCGGGACCTTTTCCTGGACCGAGGCCGTGCAGATCACGCGGGTGTCGCCGACCTCGATCAGCACCGAGCCCTCCGCGTGGCGCGTGAAGTTCGGATGAAAGACCACGCGGCGGAGCTGATCGGGAGCGCGGCCGTCGGCGCGGGGCTTGAAGGGCTGGGTCACGCCGTCACTCTTTCCTCGATCTCGGCCCCCTTCGGAACGACGACGATACCGGAGTCGGTGACCGTGAAGCGCTCGCGGTCGTGCTGGAGGTCGTACCCGATGGAGGTGTGCGGCGGGACGCGCACCCCCTTGTCGATGATGGTCCGCCGGATCTTGGAGTGCCGCCCCACGTCGACGCCGTGCATGAGGATGGACTCGTCCACGTCGGCGTACGAGTGGATGCGCACGCGAGGGTGGAGGATGCAGCGGTTGATCGTGCCGCCGGAGATGATGGCGCCGTCGGAGACGAGCGAGTCGGTGGCGATGCCGATCCGCTGCGACTCCGCGTCGGCGAAGACGAACTTGGCCGGAGGGAGGTGCATCGGCGCGGAGACGATCGGCCAGAGGGGGTTGTAGAGGTTGAAGAGCGGCGTGACCGCCACCAGGTCCATCGAGGCCTCGAAATAGGCGTCCACCGTGCCGGCGTCGCGCCAGTAGCCGCGGTTGTACTCCTCCTCGCCGGGGATGAAATTCTTGGCGAAGTCGTAGGCGTAGACCTTCATCCGCGGGTACATGTCGGGGACGATCTCCTTGCCGAAGTCGTGCGCCGAGTCGCGCAGGGCGTTCCGCTGCAGGACGTCGATCATCACCCGGGTGTCGAAGATGTAGTTGCCCATCGAGGCCAGGACCATGTCGGGACGGCCGGGGATCGTCTTCGCTCCCTCCTTCGGCTTCTCCACGAACCCGGTCACGCGGAAGTCCTCGTCGATCTCCACGATGCCGAAGTGGTGGGCCTCGCCGAGGGGAACGGGGATGGTGGCGATGGTCAGGTCGGCCTCGTTGGCCAGGTGCTCCTGGAGCATCTGGTTCACGTCCATCTTGTAGATGTGGTCGCCGCCGAAGACGCAGATCAGGTCGGGCCGCTCGTCGAAGATCAGCTCCAGATTCTGGAACACCGCGTCCGCCGTTCCGCGGAACCAGAACGGCCCCTTGCGCATCTGCGCCGGCACCACGTCGACGTATTGCCCGATCTCGGGCACCAGGCGCCAGGTGCGGGTGATGTGCTCGATGAGCGAGGTCGACTTGAACTGCGTCAGGATCTTGATCTTGAAGAAACCGGAATTGACGAAGTTGTTGATGACGAAGTCGATGATGCGGTAGCGCCCGCCGAAGGGTACGGCCGGCTTGGCCCGGTCCCGCGTCAGCGGGTAGAGGCGCTCCCCCATCCCACCGGCGAGGATCATGGTCAGCACGTTTCTGCGAGAGAGGGTTCCGTACATCGTTGTGATTCTATTACCCGTGGCCGGGAAGCAATGTTCTGACCAAGCGTGTGCTACAACTCTCCACGTGGCCGGGAAGGACTACTACGACATCCTCGGCGTGAAGAACAACGCATCCGAAGATGAGATCAAGAAGGCCTACCGCAAGCTGGCCAAGAAATATCACCCCGATGTCAACAAAGGCAACAAGGAAGCGGAGAACAAGTTCAAGGAGCTCTCCGAGGCCTACGCCGTGCTCGCCGACAAGGAGAAGCGGGAGCAGTATGACCGCCTCGGCAAGGAGGCCTTCGCCGCCGGTGGCGCGGGAGGGTTCGGCTTCGACTTCGCCGAGTTCATGAACGCCGCCCGCAGCGGCCGCCGCGGCGCCGGCGCCCGCGGAACCACGGTCGATTTCAGCGACATCTTCGGCGACCTCTTCGGCCGCGGGGGCTTCGAGGAGCAGCCGCGACGCGGCAGCGACATCGAGTCGGAGACGACCATCGACTTCCGCGACGCCATCCACGGGACCACCCTCGACCTCCGTTTCAGCGACGGGCGGACCGTCAAGGTCAAGATCCCGGAGGGGGTCGCCGACGGGCAGCGGCTGCGCATCCGGGGAAAAGGGGCGCCGGGGGCGGGCGGGGGGGCGCCGGGCGACCTTCACCTGCTCGTGCACGTCCGGCCGCATCCCTTCTTCGAGCGACGCGGGAATGACATCCACATCGAGCTGCCGGTCACCGTCGCCGAGGCCATCCGCGGCGCCGAGGTGGATGTGCCGACGATCCACGGCCCGGTCCGTGCACGGATCCCTCCCGCCACTCAGGGAGGGCAGACCTTTCGCCTCACCGGCAAGGGCGTGAAGACGAAGAACGCCGCCGGCGACCACTATTACAAGGTGCAGATCGCGGTGCCCAGACAGGCGCCCGATGAGGCCGTCGAGCAGATCGAGAAAGAGTACGCCGGCAATCCGAGAGCACACCTGAGAACGACGCTGTAGACTGCGGAGCCTCTGGCGACGTATGAACGCGAATCTTCCCCCAGGCCAGATTTTCGTCATCGGTGACTCGCACATCGGTCTCGGCCACGGCGCCGAGGCGCCGGTCACCGAGTGGCTGGAGCGCCTGGCGGCGCTGAAGCCGCGGTCGCTCTACCTCAACGGCGATGTCTTCCACTATCTGATCGCCGTGCCGAAGTTCCGCACCTCCTCGATCGAGAAGGTGATGGCCAAGCTGCGCGAGCTCGTCGATCGCGGGATCGGCGTCCACTACGTGGAGGGGAACCGCGACTTCTTCGTCAGCGGATCGTACGTCGAGGAATCGGTCACCGACACCGCCCCCCGCTACAGCGTCACGGCGGGAGGGAAGAAGTACCTCATCATCCATGGCGACATGATCAACGACCGCGACTGGCCCTACCGCTTCTGGCGCGCCGTGTCGAAGAATCCGCTCATGCGCTTCGGGCTCAGGCTCGTCCCCGGCGGCCTGGCCCGGCGGTTCGTCGACCGCGTGGAGAAGCGGCTGGCGCGGTCGAACTTCAAACACAAGACCCGCCTCCCCCTGGAGCTGATGGAAGCCTACGGCCGCCAGCGCGCCGCGGAGGGCTTCACCCACGTCGTCTTCGGACACTTCCACCACAAGCTCGTCCTCCCCGCGGGCCAGGCCACCGTGGCCGTCCTCCCGGCCTGGTACGAGAAACGGGAGGCGATGATGATCGCCCCCGACACCGGCGAGTTCCACTTCGTCGAGATCTGATGTCCCTTTCGGTCACCTTCCTCGGAACCGGCACATCGACGGGAGTCCCCGTGGTCGGCTGCCGCTGCCGCGTCTGCATCTCGGAGAACCCGAAGAACAAGAGGCTGCGCCAGGCCGTGAAGATCGAGACCGGCGGGAAGTACCTCCTCATCGACACGCCGCCCGACCTCCGGCTGCAGCTCCTGCGCGACCCCATCCCCCGGCTCGACTGCATCCTCTTCACGCACTCGCATTCCGATCACCTCATGGGACTCGACGACATCCGGCCGTTCAACTTCCGGCAGCGGGAGGCGATCCACGCCTACGCGAGTGCGAAGACGGCCAAGGCCATCCGGCGCGCCTTCAGCTACATCTGGAACGAGTCGCAGATCGGCGGCGGCAAACCGCAGCTCGAGCTGCATGAGGTGGACGGCCCTTTCCGGCACGACGGCGTGGAGGTCGTGCCCATCCCCGTGAACCATGGCGACTGGACCATCCTCGGCTTCCGCGTCGGGACGTTCGCCTACATCACCGACACCAACGGCATCCCGCGCTCGTCGGTGGAGCTTCTGCGCGGGATCGAGGTGCTGGCCCTCGACGGCCTCCGCCCCTCCCCTCCCCACCCGACGCACTTCACCATCGAGGAGGCAATCGCCGCAGCACGGGAGATCGGCCCGGGAGAGACGTACCTCATTCACCTGACCCACGAGGTCGAGCACGAGTCGGTCGAGGCGGGGCTGCCGCCGGGGTTCCACCTGGCCTATGACGGGTTGAAGCTGACCATGAGCGACGAGCGATGAGGCAGATCCCGAAGAGTGGCCCGATCCACGCGACGGTGACCGCGCCCCCGTCGAAGTCGTACTCGGTCCGCGCTCTGCTGCTGGCGGCCATGACCGAGGGCACGACTACGGTCAGCAACTGCCTCGACGCCGACGACACCCGGTATGCGCTGGAGGCCTTGCGCACGATCGGGTTCGAGGTGAACGGGTCGTTCTCGAAGGAATTGACGATCGGCCCGCGCCGGACGATGTCGGCGAACGAGGTGCCGGTGTTCGTCGGCAACGCCGGGACGGCCATGCGCTTCCTGACCGGCTGGCTGGCCTTTACCCCAGGCCGGTTCCTGCTGCACGGCGAAGAGCGGATGCACCAGCGCCCCATCGGCGACCTCGTCGAGGTCCTGCTCGGCATCGGCGCGGAGGTGGAGTACGTCGAGTGCGAGGGCTTCCCCCCTCTTCGCATCCGCGGGAAGAAGATGCGCGGCGGCTTCGACGTGGCCATCGCCGGCGATACGTCGAGCCAGTTCGTCTCCGCGCTCATGCTCGGCGGCGCGACGCTGCCCGACGGCGTCACCCTCCGCATCGAGCGCCTCGCCTCCGGCCCCTACGTCGACATCACCGCCGACATCCTCGGCTCGTTCGGCGCCCAGGTCGAGCGCGACGGCGATCGCGTCCGCGTCCGAGCCGGACGGCTGGTGCGCCCTGAATACGCGGTCGAGGGCGACTACTCCTCGGCCTCCTACTGGTTCGCCGCCGCCGCGGCGACCGGGGGGAGCGTCCGCGTCCGTGGCCTCGCCTCACCGACCGCCCAGGGCGACGCGGCCTTCCTCGACATCCTCGCGGCGATGGGCTGCCGCGCGCGCGTCGAGGGGGAGGAGGTCGTCGTCAGCGGATCGAGCACGCTTCGCGGCGGGACATTCGACTGCAACGCCACCCCCGACCTCGTGCCGACGCTCGCCGCCATCGCCCCTCTGGCCTCCGAACCGGTGGCGATCACCAACGTCGCGAACCTGCGGGTCAAGGAGTCCGACCGCCTGGCCACGGTGACCTCCGAGCTACGCCGGCTCGGCGCCACGGTCGAGGAGCGCCCCGACTCCCTCCGGATCGAGCCGGGGTGGTCGACAGACCGGGTAATCGTGGAAACACACAGCGACCACCGCATCGCCATGGCCTTCGCTGTCGCCGGCCTGGCCCGGGGGAACGTCACCATCGCCGGCGACGAGGTCGTGGGGAAGTCGTATCCGCGCTTCTGGCGCACCCTGGAGGAGGTGGTGGCGCCGGCAGAGTAAAATGCTTCCCCCCTGCCATGACCGAAGACCCACCCCTGTCCGAGCCCTCTCCCGCTTGCGGGAGAGGGTGGCGCGAAGCGCCGGGTGAGGGCCTGTTCGAGGCGCCCCCCCCTCCTCCGGCCTTCGGCCACCTCCTCCCCCGCTGTCGCGTGGGAGAAGGCACTGAGCTGCCATGACCACGTGGTACCTGATCCTCGCCTTCCTGTTCGTCCTGGCGAACGGGTTCTTCGTCGCGGCGGAGTTCGCCATCGTCAAGGTCCGGCCGACGCAACTGGCCGAGCTGACGCAGGCCGGCAACGTCCGGGCGAAGATGGCCCGGCGGCTGACGAGAAACCTCGACGCCTACCTGTCGGCGACCCAGCTCGGCATCACGCTCGCCTCGCTCGCCCTCGGCTGGATCGGTGAGCCCGCATTCGCCCGTCTGCTCCAGCCTCTGTTCGAGGACTTCGGGGGCGCCGCGGAAGCCCTCTCTCACACCTTCGCCACCGTCGTGGCCTTCACCATCATCTCCGGGATGCACATCGTCCTCGGCGAGCTCGCGCCGAAATCGGTGGCCATTCAGAAGCCGGTGACGACCTCGCTCTGGGTCGCCCATCTGCTGCACGCCTTCTACGTGATCATGTACCCGTTCATCTACGTCCTGAACGGGACCGCGCGCGCCGCTCTTCGGCTGGTCGGCATTCGCCCCGTCCACGACCTGGAGATGGCGCACTCGCCGGAAGAGCTGCGGATGATCCTGGCCGGCTCGGAGAAGGCGGGAATCCTCTCGGAGGAGAACCGGGAGATCATCGAGGGAGTCTTCCAGTTCTCGAAGCGGATGGCGAGGCAGATCATGGTGCCGCGGACGGACGTGATCGTTCTCTCCACGCTGAAGAGCATCGAGGAGAACCTGGAGATCATCCGGACGACGAGGCACACGCGCTACCCGTTGTGCGAGGGGACGCTCGACCAGACCATCGGGCTGATTCACGTGAAGGACCTGCTCCTGGCTCAGCTTCGTGGGCCGGGGCGCACGCTGCTGGAGCTGAAGCGCGACGTGCTCTTCATCCCGGAGAACAGCACCGTGGACCGCGTCCTGGCCCAGTTCATCGAGTCGAAGACGCACATGGCGGTGGTGCTCGACGAGTACGGAGGGGCGTCCGGCATCGTGTCACTGGAGAACATCACCGAGGAGCTGTTCGGGCAGATCCAGGACGAGTTCGACCGGGAGCGGCCGGAGATCGAGCCGCTGGGGAGCGGGCGGTACCGGGTGCGCGGCGATTATCTGATCGAGGATCTGGCCGACCGGCTGAAGATCGACCTCGGCGAGCCGGCCGAGGAGACGGTGGGGGGATACGTGCAGGCCCGGATCGGGCGGGAGGTGGCGCCGGGCGACCAGGTGCAGCTCGGCGAGCTTTCGCTGCAGGTCATCGACGCGGAGCGATACCGCGTCCGCTGGGTCATCGCCCAGATCGAGATGCCGGAGACCGAGGAAGCGGAAGAGCAGGAAGAAGCGCCCAGTGTCAGGAAATAGCGGAGCGGGGGCGAGTTTCGCCCCGCGCCCCACCACGATCTACTTCGAGATCCCGAACAATCCCAGGATCATCCGCCACACGCGGGTGAGAAAGCTGTCGCGCGCGTGATGGGCACGATTCCGGGCGTACCGCGTCTCCTTCAGGATCTGGTCGGTTTCCTGGATGCGCATCCTTCCCTCCCCACGCCGGTGCTACGGCCGCAGGCGGATCAGCGCGGTCTCGACCAGGCGGTCGCCCGGCAGATCGCTCTGCCACGCCGTCACCCGGACGTTCCCCGTCTCGCGGTCGGACCCGAAGGTGGTGCGGACGTGGAAGCGCATGGTGGTGCTCGTGGCCGCCTGCAGTTTGCCCACGGTGAAGCGATAGACGTTGGCGCCGTGGTCGCGGGAGACGTTCACGCCGCGGTCATTGGTCTGGTTGAGCACGACCAACTGCGGCGGGAGCTCCACCTCGACGAGAATATCCCTCATGTTGTTGACGCCGCGGTTCCCGAGCACCACGTCGAGGTTGTCCTCCCCCTGGTCGGGGAGATCCGTCGGGTGCTCGATGTTGATTTTGAGAAACTGGCCACGGGAGGTCATGGCCATGCCGTGCGACTTGCACGCTGCGGTGGCGAGCAAGCCGGCGGCCAGGACTGCCATCATGGCCACGGTGAGAAGCTGTCTGCGATTCATGTGTTGCTCCTTTGTTGAAGAGTCCGGCACGCCCGACATGGGCATGCCTCAAGATGGTGACCTGCAAGCTATGGGCCGGGGGCGGAGGGCTGGATGAAGCACTACATAGGGGTCGACGGCGGGGGGTCGAAAACCGCGGCCCTGGTCATCGACGAGAACCTGCGTCCGCTGGGCCGCGGCCTGGCCGGCGCCTCGAACCACCTCCGGGTGGGCATCGAGACCGCCACCCGGAACATCGAGCGCGCCGTGAACATCGCCCTGGTGGAGGCGGGGATTGCCATCCGCAACGTCGAGTACGCTTACTGCGGGATCGCCGGCGCGGACCACCCGGCCCACCATCAGCGGGTGGTGGACTCGCTGCGGATCTTCTTTCCGGGCGGAAACTTCATCGTCGATACCGACGCGCGCATCGCCCTGACCGGCGCGGTGGGGTTCGGGAGCGGCATCGTGGTGATCTCCGGGACGGGCTCGGTGGCCTTCGGCCGGAACCGGCAGGGTGCAGAGGCGCGGGCGGGTGGATGGGGCCCGACCATCGGCGACGAGGGGAGCGGGTACGCCATCGCCCGCGACGGCCTCTCCGCGATCGTCCGCGCGCACGACGGCCGCGGCCAGCGGACCATCATGACCGAGATGCTCTGCTACGACTACGACATGTGCAGCCCGGAAGACCTGCCGCGTTTCGTCTACGCCACGACCACCCACGCCGACGACATCGCCCGGTACGGGAAGCTGGTCATCCAGGCGGCGCTCCGCGGAGACGAGGTGGCGAAGGAGATCCTCGACCGGGCCGGCCGGGAGCTGGGGGAATGCGTACTGGCGGTGGCCCGGAAGCTGAAGCTGGCCGGCTCCGAGTTTCCGGTCGCCTACGTCGGCGGCGCCTTCAACGCCGACGAGCTCCTGCTCGGCCCGATGAAAGCGACGCTCGACCGCGAGGCCCCCGCCGCGCAGCTCATGCAGCCATCGCGCACGCCGGTGGAAGGTGCGGCCATGATGGCCATCCGCGCCGCGGAGAACCCGCGCCCGACGCGCGGCGGCTCCGTCGGCTGAACTCTGGGCGTCACCTACCGAACCGGTAGGAGAGCCCCATCGAGACCATGATCGGGCTGACCGAGATGTCGCCCCCGGTCCGCTGCGGATCGTTGAGGAATCCGCGCAGGTCCGATCCCAAGGGGACCCACTTCGCATCGATCAACCAGCCGAACTGTTCCGTCAGCTCGATGGACAGCCCGAAGTTCAACAGGTAGACCACGCCGCCGCGCTCGATCTCCTGGACCGAGAGATCGGTCTCACGACCCCCGCTGACGTTCCCGACCAGGAGAAGCATCGCTCCCACGCCGATGTAGGGATCGATCATCGCCCGCGGCGCGAGGTGGAGCTGCAGCGTCCCCGTCACCGGCATCAACGTGGTCTGGCGCGGAAGGAGGTTGGCGGTGCGGCCGCGGGCCTCGAGCGAGATGGCCGAGCTGATCTGCGCGACGCCGACCTCGGCCGAGACCCTGCGCCCGAAAAACAGCAGCGCCGACAACCCGTAGCCGGTATCGGAGTCGAGCTCCACGTCGAAGGGCTCAGCGGGGCTGCCGCCTATGAACGTTCCTTGGCTCCTCGGCTCGAGCCAGACGTACCACCCGGCCACCTCCAGGATGCGATCGGAAGCGGGGGCGGGAGCGGCGGTCAGCAGCAACGCGGCAATCAGGGTCGCAAACCTCATCGATGGGGAAACCTCCGCCGCGGACTCTAGCAGACGAGTGACAAGTGACGAGTACGCTTCATCCTTCATCACTGAAGCTCCGATTTGCGGCTCGACGCCGCGTAGAATAGCTCAACAATGGAAAGCGAGACGCCCTCCCGCGATTTTCCGGCCGAAATTGGTGATCCGGGTCACATGGCGCGAAAAACGAGGGTAGGGAACAGCGCCGGTCGGTCACTCCTATTGGGAGTGTCACTGAAAACCTTTGATTTCGACCCGGTCACGGCCGTCCATCTCCCGCTGAGCGAGCGGGTCCTGGACCGTCTGGGAGACATCCTTTTCGCCACCGATGAGATCCTGGACATGGTCAGGACGCAGCAGCGCTTTCCGGACGGTTCGTCGCAGGAAATCGAGTCGTGTGTGCGGCACGTCTACCACCAGGTCAACGAGCTGATGAAAAAGCTCACTGACTGACGCCGGCCCGGTAGAGCCTCACCTTCTCCGCCGAGGTCCCCCCGGTCAATCCGCGGCACCTCGTGGTGCGGCCTGCCGCGCTCCGCTCGCTGCTCTCCAAGAGCGGGCACGACCTCCACGCCCTGCTCGCCGCGCCGCCCCGCCCCCCCACGCCGCGCGGCCGAGGTGAAGTAGCCGTTGAGCTGCAGGTACGCTTGCACGAGTGAGACGGCGTGGTCCATGGGCGAAGGATGATGGCACTACTTCCGTTCGATCGTCAGCTCGGTTCCGTCCACGACGCTCAGCCCCGGCTCGTTGAACCATGAGGCCGCGGCTGGATCGCCGAGAAGGAACCCGCGCAGAAAAGCGATGGTGATGCCAGCCAGCAGCGCCTGGTGCCGGTCCGACCCGCTCGAGAACGTATTGTGATTCACGCCGCGGAGGGTCACCAGGTAGTGGCCGCCGGCGCGGGTCTCCTCGAACGGCCTCCTGCGATGCCGCGGCAGCGTTCGATAGAGCAGGCTCGCGTCGCAGGTGCCGGTCACGTTGAGGACGGGAAGCTCGATCCCGTCGTAGCCGCCCGGCGGCACGACATCGTCCATCCTCGGCATCGACATCGGGACGATCACCCCGACCCGCTCGTCGCGGAGGATCTGGCCGTTCGGGCCGCGAAGACCGGCCACGGCGAAGGCGGTGAAGGCCCCGGCGGAGTGGCCGGCGACGGCGACCCGGCCCGCATCGGCCCGTGGGTCGCCCTCGAGCCGGTCGAGGACGAAACTGACGTCGAACGCCCGGTGGATCCAGTTTTCAGGGCGCTTCACGGCGCGGTAGAGATGAAGGTAGCCGCGTTCGCGCACCTCCCGGTCGGTTCCGGCGTGGGTGATGTGGACGGCCAGGAACCCGGCCGCCGCCAGCGCGCGGCCGAGGTACGCATACGAGTCGCGGTCCTCGCCGATGCCGTGGGAGACCACGACGACGGGGAGAGCCTTCCGGGCTCGCTCCGGCTCATACATCTTCACCGGCACGTCGCGCCGGCGCTTTTCGTCGCGCCAGACCCGTGACGACTCCACCACCTGGTACGCGTCCGGCACGGCGGGAAGGGGAAGGACGTGCCGCTGGGGCGTGCGGGGGAGCGAGCTACAGCACGCCGACGCGAACAGCGCCGCAACGACGGAGGAGACTCTTCGCACGATGCCGGTTACACTCATCAGGCCCATGTCATCCAACAATGGTTCCAGTGCCAAGCCGCTCTACGACTGCACGAAGTGTCCCGCCTACTGCTGCAGTTACGACCGGATCGTCGTCGGGAAGCGCGACCTGAATCGCCTGGCCCGCCATTTCGGAGTCGACACCGAGACGGCGGCGCGACGCTACACCAAGATGGTCGACGGCGAACAGGTGCTCCGTCACCAGCAGGACGAGATCTTCGGAAGCGTCTGCATGTTCCTCGACACGGAGAGCCGCCGCTGCACGGTCTACGAAGCCCGTCCCGGCATCTGCCACGACTACCCCGACCGGCCGCGCTGCGGCTACTACGACTTCCTGCGCTGGGAGCGGAGTCATCAGGAGGACCCCGAGTTCGTCCCGATGAAGAGGTACTGAAATCGACCTCGGAGAGTTATTTGTTGTCGGCGGCATGAAGAAGTCTGCTCTCGCGGTCGCTTGTCTCGCCCTCGCCCTCCCCCTCCCCCTCCCGGGGCAGGTTCCCGAGCCCGAGATCACCGATACCATCTCGGTCAACTACGTGATGGTCCCCTTCACCGCCTTCGGGAGGAACGGGATTCCGATCACCAACCTTCGCCCCCGCGACGTGAAGCTGCTCGTCGACGGCGTGCCCGTTGCCACCGATCTGTTCGAGCGCTCGATGAACGCGCCGGTCTCGTTCTCGATCGTGATCGACGGCTCCGGTTCGATGGCCCTGGCGGGGAAGATGGAAGGGGCAGCCGCGGCCGTCCAGACGGTGGTCGGAAAGGCGAAGCCGGGGGACGACTTCGCCCTCTTCATGTTCGACAACCGGGAGGTGCACGAGCTGGTGCCGTTCACGAGCGACGGAGCGGCAATCGTGGAGGGGCTGTCGAAGGTGCGGCCGTACGGGAGGACGGCGTTTTTCGACGCCATCGCCACCATGCCCGAGAAGACGCAGATGGGGAAGAACCCGACACGGGCCATCATCCTCGTCAGCGACGGGATCGACAACGCCTCGCGCCTGACCCGCCTGCAGCTCGCGGCGAAGCTGGAAGGAGTGGCCGTTCCGATCTACGCCCTGGCGCCGCGCGACCCTCGCCTGCCGCGCATCCGGGGCGCCGTGACCGAGGAGATGGCCGACCTCGGCGTGCTCGAGGAGGTGGCGGTCTCGACAGGAGGTAAGCTCTTTCTCGGCAACAGGCCGGAGCATTTTGTCTCCGCCGCTGCAACCCTCGACCGGGCCCTGCGGGCGCAGTATTTGATTGGATTCCCACCGACAGGGGCCGGTGCAGTAAAGTACCGGCGCATTTCGCTGGAAACGGCGGGCCGCGTTCGCTCGGTTCGGGTGCGCGCTGGCTACCAGGGCACAGAACCACCGGTGCGCGGCGCCACCCGCTGATCCGGCAGAAGAGGAAGGGAAACTGATGAGGAAGTTCGGCACGTTTGTCACAGCCGCGGCGGTCGCGGCAATGCTCGGGGGCTGCGCCACCACCCGCACGGTGGATGAGCGAATCATGGAGGCGCAGGCGGAGACGAACCGGAAGATCGAGTCGGTGGCCGGTCAGGTCGAAGGCCTGCAGCAGAAACAGCAGCAAACCGATCTCCGCCTCGACCAGCTCAGCCAGGAAGCGCGCGAGGCGCTCCGCCGGGCGCAGGAGGCCGGAGTCCTGGCCCGAGGGAAGGTCGTCTTCGAGCAGGCCTTCACCGAGGATCGCGTCAAGTTCCGCACCGACTCCTATGAGCTCGACCGCACCGCGCAGACCGCGCTGAGCGAGTTCGCCAACCGGGTGAAGGCGCTCGACATGCAGTATTTCATCGAGATCCAGGGACACACCGACGACACCGGCACCTCGCGCTACAACGACGAGCTGGGCCAGCGCCGCGCCGACTCGGTGCGCCGCTACCTCTCGCGCGAGCACGGGCTGCCGCTGAACCGGATGTCGACCATCTCCTACGGCGACACCCTCCCGGTTCAACCGAACCGCACCCGCGCCGGCCGCGCCGCGAACCGGCGGGTCGTGCTGGTCGTGCTCGAGTAACGCCCCACCTCTTCTCCCCCGCGCCAGCGGGGGAGAAGGGCATCACTCAAAGGTGGCCACCACCGGCGCGTGATCGCTCGTCCCCACCTCCCGATACGACGGACACGCGATCGCCCGCTGCGCGATCTCCTCGCTCGCCAGCACGTAGTCGAGCCGCCACCCGATGTTCCGCTGGCGCAGGTTCCTCCACGGCGCCCACCAGGTGAAGTAATTCTCCTCGCCGGGATAAAGAGCCCGCCCCACGTCCACCAGCCCCTCCCCCAGCAACGCCTCGAACAGCTCGCGCTCCTGCGGGAGCTGCCCGATGGCCCGCGGCTTTCGCTCCTTCGGGTGCACGTCGATCTCGCTCCGGGCGATGTTCATGTCGCCGCAGAGGACCAGCTTGAGGCCGCGCCTCCGGACGTCCGCCGCGTAGGCGATCAGGGCATGGATGAAGGCGATCTTCGCGTCGAAGTCCTTGCCCCCGTTCGGAACGTACACGCTGGTGAACAGAGTGTCCTCGATTTGGGTCTCGACGATCCGCGTCTCGTGGTCGAAGGCGGGGTGGGTGTAGGTCACCTCGGGGGCGAAGGAGCGGCGAACGTGCAGCCCCACGCCGGAGTAGGGCCCGGCCGCATGCCAGTAGCAGCTATATCCTTCGACGAAACAGGTTTGCGGGATCTGCTCGACCTTCGACTTCAGCTCCTGCAGGCAGATGACATCGGGCTGTTCGGCCGCGACCCACTCGGCGAACTGGGCCTGCCGGGCCCTGATTCCGTTGACATTCCAGGTGGCCACTTTCATGGTCCGCCGATTGTATTGTCGAGTGCGCGACCGGAGGTCCGACATGCGTAGACTCGCTCTCGTTCTCCTTCTCCTGATCCCCTCCTCTCTTCTGGCCCAGCCGCGCGACGACCGCTGGCGCGAGCGCCCCGCTTCCCTCTACCGGACGCCGGCCTGGAACCTCTTCGAGGTGACGCCGTTCGGCGGGTATCGCTACGGCGGGACGCTGTGGGCCGAACGGAGCAACCTCTTCGTCTTCGACACCGACGTGGCCAGCAGCGGCAACCTCGGGTTGAACTTCGGCATCCCCATCGGCGGCACGCCGATGAAGCTCGAGCTGATGGTGAACCAGCAGCGAACGTATCTGTCGGGAGGAACGGGCCTCTTCGAGCCGACGATCAGGCTGGCCGACTTCGACATCACCTACTACCACGGCGGGCTGCAGATCCCGCTCGGCACCCCGCACGGGTTCAACCCCTTCTTCGTCATCAGCGCCGGCGTCGCCAACCTTCGCCCCGACCTCCCCGGGGTCGTGGCCGAGAACCGCTTTTCCGCGTCGGCAGGGCTCGGGGTGAAGGTCCCCTTCAACCGCAACGTCGGCCTGCGCGTGGAAGCCCGCGGCTACTTCACCACCCTCGGCGACGACCGTGACGACTGCTTCCGCTGCTCCTACGACGGCTATGGGCGCGACCTCTACCAGGGAGAGACGAACGTGGGACTGGTGTTCTCGTTCTGAGGCCGCTCCTTCCCGGGAGGAAGGCGACGCATGGACGCGGCGAGCCTGCGGTCACGACTCTTCTGCGGATCGTTGACCAGATGACCATCGGCTCTACACTGACGGAATCCTGGAGGGCCTCTTCATGAGACAGATCGCCCCATCGTTCGCCCTCGGCCTGCTCCTCGCGGCTGCTCCCGCCGTCGCCGCCGAGACCACGACTACGGAGCCGAGCCTCTACATCGTTCACTTCTCCACCGGGCCGGCGTGGAAAGCGGACACGCCGTTCCCCCGGCAGCAGCATGCCCAGGAGCACTCCCGCAATCTCCGGCGGCTGCGCGACGAGGAGACACTGCTGCTCGGCGCCCGGTACGCCGACAAGGGGATGATCATTCTGCGCAGCCCTTCCGAGGCGCAGGCGCGGGCCGAGATCGAGAGCGACCCCGCGGTGCAGGCCGGCGTCTTCACCTACGAGCTGGCCAGGCTCAGCCCCTTCTTCGAGGGGTGCGTCACACGGAGTCCGACGAAGCCCGCCGGGCCCCCTTCTACCTCCTGCAGGCCGGTATCGCCCTCGGCGGAACGGCCGGCGCCGTGCTGAGAGGGGTCGCTGCGGCGCTCTGGCGTCGCTTCGCGTCAGCGCGCTCAGCGTGATTTGAAAGTCCTTCTATTCTGGAAGCTGGAGGGCCGTGATGGCGATCAACCGATCGAAGGCAGTGCTGATCCGGCGCCTTTCCCCCCAGCCTCACTGCCACCGGAAGATCTTCAGTCCGATGGCGTAGGTGGCCACGGTCCACGCCGCCAGGATGGCCAGCTCCGGCGCCACGGCGCCGATGCCGAGGCCGTCGTTCATCACGGCGCGGAGGGCGTCGTTGAGGGCCGTCAGCGGCAGGGCTCGGATGTACGGCAGGGCCGCGTCGGGGAAACGCTCGTAGGAGAAGAAGACGCCCGAGCAGATCCACATCGGCACCATCACCACGTTCATCAGACCGCTCACCGCCTCGAGCGTGCGCGCGCGCGACGCCACCAGCACACCGAGCCCGGCGAAGGCCGTCCCGCCGAGGAAACAGATCAGCGAGAACAGCAGCCACGACCCGTACACCTTGACGTCGAAGGCAAACCAGGCGAAGGCCACCACCGCCGCCACTTCCAGCACGAGGAAGATCACCCGCGAGAAGAAGTGCGAGACCAGGTAGTCGGCCTTGCGCATCGGCGTGGCGATCAGCCGCTTGAGGAGCTTTTTCATCCGGGCGTTCACGATGGTGAAGCCCATCCCCCACATCCCCGTCCCCATCAGGTTCATCCCCAGCAGGCCGGGGACGAGGAAGTCGATGTAGCGCGACCCCTGCTCCTCGGCGCGCTCCTCGCCGGGAGTGAAGACGCTCTTCCGACCCGCGGCGGCCTGCAGCGCGTCGTCGGCTTCGAGCCGTGCCGTGCGCGCCTCCGGCCGGGCCGGGTCGAAGCGGTAGACCGGCACCGCGTCCCCTTCCACCAGCAGCGAGATGCGCCCGCGCCGGAGCTCGTCCCGTCCCTCCGCCGCGCTGTAGATCCGCGGCTGCAGAGCGGGCGAGGAAGCGAGCGCGCTCAACCTCGCCGCCGCCGCCGGTCCCTCGACCACGCCGACCGGGATCCGCTCCGGCGCGCGCTCGCGGAAGGCGAAGCCGAGGGCGAGGGTGAGCAGGAGGGGGAAACCGAAGACCCAGAAGATGGCCTCGGTCTCCCGGAGGAACTCCTTCAGCCGCACAACGGTCAGCTCGAAGAGCGCGGAGCGGGTCTCAGGCATCGCGCAGCTCCCTCCCGGTCAGCGACACGAAGAGGTCTTCCAGCGTGGCGGCATGCGTGGTCAGCGTGACCAGCCTCGCCCCCCGCCGCTCGATCATCGCCAGGAGGCGTGGGACGACGTCGGCCAGCGAGTCGACCTTCAGCAGCCAGCCGTTGGCCCGTCGCGTGGCGCCGTGACAGCCCGGAAGCTGCTCGAAGGCGCTCTCCTCGAGCGGCGGATCGCTCATGAACTCGATCACGTTCGGCGCCTCCAGGCGGGCGATCAGCTCCTTCGGCGTGCCGAGGGCGATCAGATGGCCGTGGTCGATGATGGCGATGTGGTCGCACAGCCTCTCGGCCTCCTCCATGTAATGCGTGGTGAGGAGGACCGTCCCCCCGCGGGAACGGAACCGCGTCACGACTTCCCACAACTGCAGGCGGCTCTGCGGGTCGAGCCCGGTGGTCGGCTCGTCGAGGAAGAGGATGTCTGGATCGCCGACCAGCGCGCAGGCGACGGCGAGGCGCTGGCGCTGCCCGCCGGAGAGTCTGCCGACGCGGGCGTTGCGCTTCTCTTCCAGGGAGAGGTCGCGCAGCAGGCTCTCCGGCGACGGCCCGTTGCGGTAGAAGGAGCGGAAGAGGCGGAGCGTCTCCATCACCGTCAGCTTCTCGGCGAGCTGCGTTTCCTGGAGGGAGATGCCGATTCGCTCGCGGATCTCGCGCTCGTGCCGGCTCCACTCCATCTCCAGGATCTCCACTGTGCCACCGTTGGCAGGTGTCAGCCCCTCCAGGATCTCGATGGTGGTCGTCTTCCCCGCGCCATTCGGCCCGAGGAGCCCGAAGCACTCGCCCCGGGCGACCGAGAGATCGAGCCCATCGACGGCCTTGACGCCGGGGTAGGACTTGCGGAGATCACGGCAGGAGATGGCGAGATCCATGCGGCCGGGGCATACTAGCCCGACTGGAGATGCGCGCAGTCCTCTTCGATCATCCAGGCGACGAGTCGGTGCTCCGTGTCGGCGAGGCCGAAGCGCCGCCGATCGGCCCCGGCCACGTGCGCATCCGCGTGGCCACGACAGCGGTCAATCGCGCCGACCTGCTCCAGCGCGCCGGGCATTATCCTCCTCCCGCCGGAGCGTCGCCGATCCTCGGACTCGAATGCGCCGGGACGGTCATCGAATGCGGAGCGGACGCCAGCGCCTTCTCCCCCGGCGACCGCGTGATGGCCCTGCTCCCCGGCGGCGGCTACGCCGAGGAGGCGGTGGTCGATGCCGGATCGGTCATGCGCGTTCCGGCGGCGCTGAGCGACGAAGAGGCGGGGGCGCTGCCGGAAGCTTTTCTCACCGCCTACCTCAACGTCTTCGACCTTGCCCGCGCCAGAGCGGGAGAGACGCTCCTGATCCACGGCGGGGGCGGCGGCGTCGGCACCGCGACCACGACGCTGGGCAAGCTCGCCGGCCTGCGGGTGATCG
Organism: Thermoanaerobaculia bacterium; assembly: GCA_035525045.1. Lineage (GTDB taxonomy): Bacteria > Acidobacteriota > Thermoanaerobaculia > Gp7-AA8 > Gp7-AA8 > DATLEX01. Next base: position 29,577 of record DATLEX010000149.1, read on the forward strand.
TCACCGCCGGCTCGGCCGAGAAGTGCCGGCGCTGCGTCGAGCATGGCGCGGATGAGGCGATCAATTACAAGAAGGACGACTTCGTGCGGCGCGTGTCCGACGCCGACGTCGTCCTCGATCACGTCGGCGCCCGCTACCTGACACGCGACCTTCAGGTGCTGCGGAGCGGAGGACGGGTGGTCGTCATCGGCGGGATGGGGGGGACGACCATGGCCAGCATCGACGTCGGATCGCTCCTGGCGAAGCGGCAGCAGATCATCGGCTCGACGCTTCGCGCGCGGCCGGCCGCGGAAAAAGGGGAGATCGTCCGCGGCTTCCTGGAACGCTTCGGACCCGATCTCGAGGCCGGACGCATCCGGCCGGTCATCCACGCCGTCTTCCCGCTCGAGGAGGCGACCGAAGCGCACAGGCTGATGAAGGCCAGCAAGCACTTCGGCAAGCTCGTGCTGCGCATCAGCGGCGCGTCAGGAAGTACAGCCCCGCCCAGATCTTGAGGTCGATCATCCTTCCCTCGCCCTCACGCGCCGCCAGCCACCGCGGCAGCTCGTCGAGCGGGACGGCGTGTACGGTGATCGACTCCCCTCCCACGCCACCCCCCTCCCCCTCGCGCCGGACGCCGTGCGCGCGGTAGAAGCTGACGATCTCCGAGGTGATGCCGGGCGAGGTCGGTCCCTTCGCCAGCAGCTCGACGCTCTCGCAGGTGTATCCGGTTTCCTCTTCGAGCTCCTTGCGCGCCGTCTCGGCGGGATCGGAGGTCCCCACCTCATCGCCGACCAGTCCGGCCGGAAAGTCGATCACGCTCGCGCCGACGGGCCGCCGGAGCTGCTCGGTCAGGATCACGGCGCCGCGCTCGTCCTGCGCGATCACGGCGACGGCCTCCTTCCCCTTCTTCCGCTCGACGTACTCCCATCCGTCGCTCTCGAAGACCACGACGCGTTTCCCCTCGGCGATCTTCTTCATTCTCTGTGCTACCTCTGTGTCCTCTGTGTCTCTGTGGTTGAAAAGCTCACCACAGAGCTAGAAGAGGCTCGCCTGCGCGCTGCGCCGGCGGAAGGCCGCCGTCGAAAGCTCGCTCTCGTCCTCGTTGAGACCGAGGCGCCGGCAGGCGGTCTCGAACAAGCCCCTGATCTGGTCGGCGAAGACCCCCTCCCCCCTCCCCCGCACCCCCCACCGCGCGTCGTACAGCTTCCCACCGCGAAGGTCGCGCACCCGGTTGAGCACCTTCTCCTTCCGGTCGGGAAAGTACTCCTCCAGCCACCTCTCGACCAGAGGGGCCACGGCCCACGGGAGGCGCAGGACGACGAACCCCGCCCACTTCGCCCCCGCCTCGCGGGCGGCTTTCAGGATCGACGGGATCTCGTGATCGGTGATGGCCGGGACGACCGGCGCCACCATCACCCCCACCGGCACGCCGGCGGCGGAGAGGCGGGCGATGGCCTCGAGGCGCAGCTCGGGTGTGGAGGCCCGCGGCTCCATCGTGTTGGCCAGCTTCGGGTCGAGGGTGGTCACGGAGACGAAGACCCGCGCCGCGTCGAAGCGGGCCAGCTCGCTCAGATGGTCGGCGTCGCGGGTAACGAGCTGACTCTTGGTGATGATGGCCACCGGGTTCCGGAAGTCGGCGAGAACCTCCAGGCAGCGCCGCGTCAGCTCGAGGCGGCGCTCGACCGGCTGGTAGGGATCGGTCACGCCGCTGATGACGATGGTCTTCGGCTCCCACGACTTCGCGTTCAGCTCCTCCCGCAGAAGCTCGGGGGCGTCCTCCTTGACCAGGATCTTCGTCTCGAAGTCGAGACCGGCGGAGAGGCCGAGGTATTCGTGCGTGGGGCGCGCGAAACAGTAGATGCAGCCGTGCTCGCAGCCGCGATACGGATTGACGCTGGCCTCGAAGCCGACGTCGGGACTGTCGTTGGTGGCGATGAGGGTGCGGGTGGGATCGCGGAGATAAATCGTCCGCGGCGAGCCGTCGTCGGGAGGGGTCTCGTCGTCGGGGATGTAGGCCAGCGCCTCGAAACGGTTCTGCGGGTTCCAGCTCGCGCCACGGCCCTTGATGGCGGTCATGGATAGCAGCCTACAGGTGAGGTCAAGAAAATCCACCGGTGGTAGGCGCTTACCAATTTCTCCATGACAAAGTTTTGCGAGCCGAAAAGCCGGGCTCGGGCTCGGGCTCGGGCTCGGGCTCGGGCGCGGGCTCGGGCTCGGGCGCGGGCTCGGGCGCGGGCTCGGGCTCGGGCTCGGGCGCGGGCTCGGGCT
>DATLEX010000131.1:0-24494 GCA_035525045.1 Thermoanaerobaculia bacterium
GCCGAGACGCTGCTTCGCAATGCCGACGCGGCGATGTACAGGGCGAAGGAGCGCGGCGGCGACCATTTCCAGATGTACACGCGCGAGCTGACCGCGCATGCCTTCGAGCAGCTCGAGCTCGAGAGCCGGCTGCGCCGTGCCTTGGCACAGGAGGAATTCGTCCTGCACTACCAGCCCCGCGTCGACCTGGCCGGCCGGCGGGTGGTGGCCTTCGAGGCCCTGCTGCGATGGGCCGATCCGGAGCGGGGCCTGATCATGCCTCGCGACTTCATCCACGCCGCGGAGGCCTCCGGGCTGATCCTCCCGATCGGAGAGTGGGTCTTCCGCACGGCCTGCGGCCAGGCCCGCAAGTGGCACGACGAGGGATGCCGCGACCTGTTCGTGTCCGTCAACGTCTCACCACGGCAGTTCCACCGTGACGACCTCACCAGGACCATCGGTGAGGCGCTCGCCGCCGCCGAGCTCGATCCGCGGTACCTCGAGCTGGAGGTCGACGAGAGCTGCGTGATGCGGAACGCGGAGGGGAGCATGCGCATCCTCCGGGGGCTCAAGGACGCCGGCGTGCGCGTGCTGATCTCCGGGTTCGGGGCCGGGTACTCCTCGATCAGCTACCTGCGGCGATTCCCGATCGACGGGCTCAAGCTCGATCGCAGCTTCTCCGGCGCCGACAAGCGCTCCCTCGCCACGGCCGCCCTCGGCATGGCCAAGGCCCTCAACCTCAAGGTCATCGGCGAAGGAGTGGAGACGCAGGAGACCGCCGAGTTCCTTCAATCCCTCTCCTGCGACGACATGCAGGGCTACCTGGTCAGCGCGCCCGTCCCGCCGCAGGAATGCCAGCGGTTCATGCCCACCGGCATCAACTGACCCGGCTCGCTTCTTGAACCGCCGGACCTCCCGTATCGGGGCACGCTGGCAGCGGACATCGAGAGAGAGCTCGAGCGTGACCTCGACCCGGGGCAGACGGGGGAGTTGACCGTCGAGCTGAAGCCTGGGCGCTACCGCGTCTACTGTCCTGTCGGTGAGCACGCCACGAAACACGGAATGGAGATATGGGTGAACGTGAGCTGACGCGCTCAGCCAGCCTCGTTCGGCTCTCCTGGTATTCGTCGTGCGTGGCACAGCAGCATGAGAAGTTCAATTCTGATTCTCGTCTCCATCGTGGTGCTCCTCGGCGCCTGCCGCGGAGAGAGGCAGGAACCGGAGCCGTGGATGGATCCCGCGGCGTCGATCACCAACCCAATGCCCGATCCTGTTCCCGTGGCCGAGGCGGCTGCCGGGACGACGGTCGTGGTCACCCTCAACGACGGCCACATCGCCGCCGCGGAGTCGTCGATTCCGCCGGGCCCGGCCGTCATCACGGTGATGAACGCCGGAAAGGAAGTGCACGGGCTGCACGTGGAAGGGCCGGGCGTGGAGGCCACGCTCGAGAGCACTCTTGCCGGCGGCGAAGCGGGCACGATCAACGCCACGTTCGAACGCGGCACGTACGAGCTCTACTGCCCGGTGCTCGACCATCGGGACAAAGGGGAGACGCTGACGGTCACCATCCCGGCGCCGTGAGGGCTCAGGGCCGGAACGATACGCCGGCCACCCTGGCCTCCGGCAGCTTCAGCAGCTCGTCCGGCCGCAGCCGGATCTTGCTCGTGCGATTGCCGCCGCCGATGATCACGGACGGCCTTTCCATCACCTGCCGGTCGATGAGGAGCGTCACGCCTGCGGGAAGGCCGATGAGCGTCACGCCGCCCATCTCCATGCCGCTGAGCGCGGCGGTCTCCTCCGCTCCGGCGAAGGAGAGCCGTTTGAACCCGACTTCGCGGGCGACGCCGTGGTTCACGTCGAGGCGCGTATCGGCGCGGACCAGGCAGGCCGCGTACTCCCGCGGCGTTTTCTTCAGGGCCACCAGGATGGTGTTGCACGCCTCCTCCGGCGGGATGCCGTAGTTCGCGCAGAACTCCGCGGTGTCGGCCCACTCCGGCCTGCAGGGCAGCGGCTCGCCATCGATTCCCAGGCGCTCGAGCGCCTCCGCGACGCGAGGATGGAGGATGGATCGATCAGCGGTCATTGGCATGCGTCACGCATTGTCTCCGCAGCGAAAGCGAACGACAAGAGAAGGAGACAGAGGTCATCATGCCCAATGCGATCATGATGTTGAAGGCGGACCACGCCACGCTCAAACGCCTGCTCCGCGAGCTGAACGGGACCACCGAACGGGCCGTCAAGGAGCGGGAGCGGCTCGTCTCTCTGCTCGAGCGCGAGGTCAAGACCCACGCCCAGCTCGAAGAGGAAGTGTTCTACCCCGCCTTCAAGGCGGTGGCGGAGAAGACGGACGCGGAAGACCTCTTCTACGAGGCGGTCGAGGAACATCACATCGTGGATATGATCCTGCCGGCCCTGAAGAGCGCCAACCCCAAGTCGCCTGAATTCGGAGCCAAGGCCAAAGTCCTGCAGGACCTCATCGAGCATCACCTCCGCGAAGAGGAGGATGAGATGTTCGTGAAGGCCCGCCAGCTTTTCTCCGATCGACAGCTCCGCGAGCTCGGCGAGCTGATGCGCACCCGCCGCGACTCCATCGAGGCGATGTGGAGCAATCCCCTCCTCCGCCCCGTGAAGAAGCTGCAGAGCGCCGCCCACAAGCTCATGCCCACGAAGGTGAAGACGTCCAAAGCCACCGCCATCGCCAGGGGGATGAAGGCGGCCGAGCGAAACGAAGCGAGATGACTCGGCGGCTCGGATGCGGTGTTGCCAGAGTCTTCGGGTTCAGTCGCTGGGGTCGTGAAAGGTCTTCGCAACGATCTTCCATCCATTGGAAAAACGATACAACTCGAAGTGGTCGGTATAGCGGTGCCGTTCACTCTCGAAAAGCTCGACTTTCACCGCGGCGATCGACCCGACGCAGTGGAGCAGACGAACCTCTCCCGAGATTGGCTGCGGGTTTCGCTTGCCATCCAATCGCAGACGATTCAGCCATTCGTCCAGAGTCACGCTGATGAGCCGGTCGTCATCCAGGACCTGCAGCACAAAACCGGGATGGAAGCCGCGCCGCACAGCATCTGCATTCCTGTCCCGCCACAAGCCGTCGATGTAGGCGTCGCTGACCACCGTCGTGGCGAGCGCACAATTGTCCCGGTGTGTCGATGTTTCCGATGCCGATGCCTCCACCGACCATGAGAGCAGTGACAAGAACGTGAGAATCGCCGCAGTTTCCCTCATGAAGCCGTCCTTTCTCCCTCAGGGTTTGACGAGGTACGATTCCGCGACTCGAGGAGAGGGCGGGCCAGCCCTGGGTCGCCCACTGGAGAACCGGGAGGGGCAACCCGGAGACGTGAACGAGAGGCAGGATCAGCAGCAGAGTGCTCACGTGGCCCTTCCTCTCCAGGACGCCGAGCGTGAGCCGGACCGAGTCGTACGATACCGGCTCCGCCACCCGCCGCCGCAGCAGATCGAGGAGTTCGCCTGGTTCTGCGCCGAGATGACCAAGCGCTACGCGTAGACCCCATCGATCACTTTCCCAGGGTTCGTTCGAGGTAGGCCCGGATGTGCTGATGCGTCGCGGCGGAGGACCAGATGGCGAGCGCCTCCTGGTCAGCGGCGGCAAACTCTCTCGCGCGGGCCGCGAAGGGGGCGCGGAGCTGGCGCTTGGTCAGGCGGAAGGCGTCGCGCGGCTTCGAGCCGATCTCGGCGGCCACGGCGACGGCGCGATCGAGGAGCCCGTCGGGGCCGGCGATCTCCTGGATGAGGCCCCGCTCGAGCGCCTCGGCCGGCGTGAGGCTGGTTCCGGTGTACACGAGGTCCTCGACATGCTGCGACGGAGATCCGAAGCGGACGATCTCCAGCGCCAGCGCCGGAAACGGCACGCCGACCATGAGCTCCGGAATGGCGAACCGCCCCTTGCCGGTGGCCATGATCCGGTAGTCGCACGCGGCCACCACGATCGCCCCGCCGGCGATGGCATGCCCGTTCACGGCCGCGATGACGGGCCGCGGAAACATGAAGAGGTCGCTGAATGCGTCGACCATGGCCGGGAAGAAGCGCCGCACGTACGGCTCGCCTTCGTTCACCATCCGAAAGAGGTCGACGCCGGCGGAGAAGATCCCGCCCGTCCCGGTGAGGACCAACGCGGCCACGTCGGAGTCGGCGAGGGCGGCCAGATGGCGTCGCATTTCCCCGAGCAGCTCGAGGTCGAGAGCGCTGGCCTTGCCGTGCGCGAGCCGCAGGACGGCCACGCCGTCACGATCGGTGCGTTCGATCATGGGTTGAGCATATGACAAGCCTCGTCCACGTAGCGCTCGAGCTGCCTGGCGCGATGCGCGGCGGTGTGCTCGCGGAGGACCCTCTTGCGCGCTCGCTCGGCGACCACTCGGCAGCGACCATCGCCTTCCGCGTCACGTTGAGCGCGAACCGCTGCGCGTTGTAGAACCTGCGGTGGTCGGCGGGAGGCAGGTGCATGACGCGACGCACGTTGCGCGGCCAGCGGATCTCGAGCAGTAGGGGGCGCGGGCCATCGGCGAGCCGAGCTTCCTCTCGATCTTCCGCAGCGTCGGACCTCCCGTGAACGAGAGATAGACCGGATGCGCACTCGTGGCCGGCGACATCGGCTCGCTTCGGGAGATCTGGGAGGAGGCGGCGGTCTACGTCCCGCCACGCGATCCGGAGCGATCGCCGCGGCTGTGAAGTAGAGGCTCATGCTGGAGGCGACGATCAGGCTTTCGACGGGCCGCCTCATCAGCGCCTCGAGCAGGACCGCCGTGCCGCGGTTGTTCACATCGACGTAGCGAGCCACTGCCCGCGCTCGAAGGCATGGACGCGGTGGAACGATGCTCGCTTTCCTCGATGTCGTTGGGGCGCGAGGAGCATCAGGAAAGCGAACGATTCGCTTGCGTCACCCGCAAACGAAGGTTCAGTAACTTCTGCGCCACGCGGAAGCGGTGAATACGCCGCAGGACATTATTGCGAAATGGTTTGCGCGACGCGAGTTTCTGCAGCTCGCGCCGCCGCGTCGAGCGCCGCCACGAGCAGCGAGTAGAGCCTCTCGCTCTCGGCGGCGCTGCTCCGCCGGCCGGAGAACGAGATGGCCGGCTCCCCGCGCTCGAGCTCGAGCGCCGGATCGCGGGCGATCATCCTCATCATCAGATCGGAAACGACGAAGCGAAGATCCGACGCGGCCGGGCCCACCCGCGTCTCGATGTTCAGGCGCGTGTGCGATGAGAGCTCGGCCACCGAGCCGACCACCGTCATCTCCACCTGACTCGATCCGGGTGTGAGGACGTCCACGAGCACGGCGTCGGGATCATACGACGGACTGGCCCCGTAGATTCCCTGCGTGGGCGGCAGGAAGAGCTTCTCGCGCGGTCGCGGATCGAGATGGCGATGAATCTCCGGGCGAAGCAGCCGTCTGGAGTTGCAGGCCCCGAGAATCACGTACCGGACGCCGAGCGGTGCCAGCCGCTCACGCAATCCTCCGATCGACGTGTAGGAGCGCGCCGCCCGCGGCGCGGGGCTCCGCTGCAGCTTCAGACCGTGCCCATTCGTCCCATGCGTCTCCAGCACCACCGTCCGGATCGCCCGCTCCGGATGCAGGGAGTTGAAGCGGCCGATGCCGTCGATCACCTCTCCCCAGTCGGTTTCCTGGAAACAGGCAAAGCCGAGCGCCGCGTAGAAATCGCACGTCCCCGGCACGCTCAGATCGGGACTGAAGACCACACCGATCTCCCATCCGATCTCGTGCAGCGCCGCGCCCGCCCGGCCCGGCCACGCCGCGTCGAGCAGCGATTCCCCCGCCACCCCGGGACTCCCGGCCAGCCCCAGGCAGACGGCCAGGAGTAGAATGCGCCCGCGGGGGCCGGTGTCAGCAAACAGATCGAGCATCTTCCTGGCTCCATTCAAATCCTGGTCCCGCCTCACTGCTGACCCCGCCAGCCCCGCAACGGTCGCGCTCGTTGGCGCACGTAGTGAACGCAGACGGAGGTTCTCGTCATGAAAACGATCTTTCCACGATTTGCTCCCCTTGCCTTTGCTCTTCTCCGCATCATGGCCGGCGTGATGTTCCTGATGCACGGAACGCAGAAGCTCTTCGGCTGGCCGGGCGGAGGCACACCGGTGAAGCTGGCATCCATGCCGGGGCTGGCCGGGGTCCTCGAGCTTTTGGCCGGATCCCTGATCGCCATCGGGCTGTTCACCGGCATCGCCGCGTTCATCGCCAGCGGCGAGATGGCGGCCGCGTTCTTCATCGCCCATGCCCCGAACGGTCTGAACCCGTTGCTGAACCAGGGCGAGCTGGCGGTGCTCTACTGCTTCCTCTTCTTGTACGTGGCCACCCACGGCGCGGGGGCCTGGAGCGTCGACGGGGCGGCCGGGGCTCGGGGCTCACGGGGTTGAGGTCCTAGCCGGCCCCGAGGTCTCAGGACCGAGCCCCGAGCCGCGTTTCGGCGCCGCGGCGAGCTCCGCATCTCGACCGTAGATGTCGCGCCGGAACTCGATGTGGCCGTCGTCCCCGACGAAGGCGGGCCGGACTGGCTTCCGCCGCCGCCGGCGCAATCTGAGTCAGGAGCCCTGCGCACCACGCGGCACGGTCAGAACGGCGCAGCCGGCGAAGCGCACCAGCCGTTCGGTGGTGGTGCCGATGACGGTCGCGCTGCGGAAGCGCCGGTGCTGCGCGCCGATGACCAGCAGGCCGGCGCCGACCTGGTCGGCGATCTCCAGCACCCGCTCCGCGGCGTTTCCGGCGGCGATCATCTGGCGGTAGCGGCTCCGGCCGCGCAGTTCCGGGGCGACCCAGGTGTCCAGCTCCCGCTCCAGCTCTTCGGTGAGAGGGGGCTGCTTTTCCTCCGCGACGTAGAGCACGACCAACTCCGCCTCCAGGCACGAGGCGAAGGTGGCCGCCCGCCGCATGGCGTCGAGCGCGACAAACGAGAAGTTCACCGGGCAGAGAATAGTCCGCACCTGGGCGGGCTGTTCGGCGATCGCGCCGGGGCCGAGCGTCAGCAGCGACCGCAGCGTCTCGCGGAGGACCGATTCGGTGACCGATCCGAGCATGAGCCGCCGGAACCCGCGCCGCCCGTGCGTCCCCATCACGATGAGTGTGGCGTCGATCTCCTCGGCGGTGGTGGCGATCACCTGGGCGGCGAAGCCGAACGCGCTCCGCAATTCCGGCGCCGGGGGCGGAATGTGTTTCTCCACGTGCCGTCGCATCGTCTCCAGGACCAGCGGCTTCTCCCCGGGGGGGCGTTCCCGGACGGCCATTGGCAGGTCGGGCATGCTGGTGGGGTAGCCCGGCTCGTCGGCGTAGACCACGGTCATGGCCGCGCGCAGCGGACCGCGCAGCATGGCGGCGTACTTCAGCGCGGCGACGCTGAACTCGCTCAGATCGGTCGGAACGAGGATGCGCTCGCCGCTCATGGCTCCGCGATTACATCACATCGACCAGTTCCCGCTCGGGGAGTGGCGCGACTTCCGCGGTCGCCTTTCGCGTCACCGTCAGCACCGGGACGCGCGCGAAGCGGGTGATCCGCTGCGTGGTCGTGCCGATCACCGTCGCATCGGAGAAGAACTTGTGCTGCGCGCCGATCACCATCATGTCCGCCGCGACGGCGCCGGCGGCCGCCAGCACCCTCTCCGCCGGGTCGCCGTTGCGCACGACGCTGTGCGTGAAGCGGCAGCGGTCGGCCAGTTGCGGGTCCACCCACTGCCCGAAGGCCATCTCCACCTCCGGCGCCCGATCGGAATCGATCTCCTCCAACACATACATCACGTGCACCTCGGCGTCGAAGGCCGCGGCCACCGCGCAGGCGTGCGACAGAGACTCCCGCGCCACGCGCGTGAAGTTCACCGGACAGAGAATGCGCCGGATGGCGATCTCCTTCCGCGTGTCCATCAGCGCCGGCGTGACGGTCAGGACCGGCACGTCGGTGTGGTGCAGCAGGTTCTCAGTGACCGATCCGAGGATGGCCCGCCGGAGCCCCTGACGCCCGTGCGTGCCCATGACGATCAGATCGGCCTGGAGAATGGCCCGCACCGCCGTGTCGGCGACGACCAGCGTTTCGAACGTGCCGCCGATCCGCTCCTCCCCGTACTGGCGCAGCCGCTGCTGCTGGCGTTCCCGCGAGGGGGGCGCGTTCTCGAGGAACTGCCCGAGCGGTGCCTCCAGCATTTCCGCGCGAAGGAAGAGCTCGTCGGCGTAGAGGAGCGTCAGCGACGAGCCCAGCCGCTCCCGGAACGCCGCCGCGTATCGCAGGGCCAGCGCGGAGAAGTCGCTCATGTCCGTCGGAACCACGATCCGCTCGTATGCGTTGTGAGTCATGCCGGCCTCCGGCAACAGTGCACCACCGGCTCTGTTTCAGCGCCGCGATGCGTCTCACTATTTGTGGTAGTAGTGGTCACATGGCTGGTGTAGACTTAACATGATGGAATCGGACCGGAAGGACGACGTGCTCATCGCCCGCGCAGGCACCACCTCTGCCGACGGCTTCGGCGCCACGGAGACGAACGGTGTGCAGATCGAGACCATCGACGTGAGCGACTCGCTCGGCTCCGTCCGCGTGGGACGGGAGGAGCACAGCGGCGAGAACGTCCCCGCCGACATGACCGGCGAACTGGCCGACAATGACCTCGGGCAGGTCCCGCCGCAGGATCCGGACGAGCCGGCGGATCGATAGCTTCTGTCATTCCAGGCCCGACAGCGACGCTTACTTCGTCAGTTGTCGCAGCGCCGCCTTCAGCAGCGCCGACAGCTCCGCGTCCGCCCCGATCTCCTTCCGCGCCGCGTCGAGAGCCGCGTCCGCATCCTTCGGCCGGTAGCCGAGATTCACCAGGGCCGACTGCACGTCCTCGTCCATGCTCATGCGCCCCCCCTCCGCCGGACCGGCGGCGAGTTGCGCCTCGGTCAGGGCCAGCTTGTCGCGAAGCTCCAGGCAGATCCGCTCCGCGGTCTTCTTCCCCACGCCGGGGATCGTGGACAGCTTCCTTGCATCGCTGCGCGCCACCGCATCGGCGAGATCGGGCGCCGAGATCCCTGAGAGGATCTTCTGGGCCAGCGTCGGCCCGATCCCGGAGATGGAGATCAGCTTCTCGAAGGCCACCTTCTCCTCCGGCGAGGCGAAGCCGTAGAGCGAGAGGGCGTCCTCCCTCACGTGCGTGTAGACGTCCAGCTCGACCTCCGAGCGCCCCTCCAGCTCGTAGTAGGTGGAGAGCGAGATGTGCACGTCGTACCCGACGCCGTTGACGACGATGACGGCCCGGGTGGCGTCGAGCCGTTGCAATCTGCCGGAGAGGTAGCCGATCATCGGCCTACGTCTTCCTCCATCGCGTCCCGGCCGGGGTGTCTTCGATGATGATTCCCCTGGCCAGCAGCTCGTCGCGCAGGCGGTCCGACTCGGCGAAGTTCCGCTCCTTGCGCGCGGCGTCACGGGCGCTGATGAGCCGTTCGATATCCGCGTCGATCGACTGCTCGCGCTCGGGAAAGATGTCCAGCACCGGGTCGATCTTCCGCAGCGCGGCGCGCAGGCCTTCGGCGTCGGAGGAGGTGATGCGCCCGGCGTCGATGGCGGTGTTCGCGTCGCGGATGAGCGTGAAGATCGCCGCCAGCGCGCCGGCCGTATTGAGGTCGTCGTCCATCGCTTCCTGGAAGGAGTGCAGCAGCGTCCCGATCAGCTCGTCCGCGTGCCCGTCCGAATGGCGCGCGTCGCGCGGGGCGGAGCCGGCCACCTCGTCGAGCCGGAGCAGGAAAAGCTCGATGCGCTCCAGCGCGTGCTTCGCATCCTCGAGGGACTGGCTGGTGAAGTTCAGCTTCGTCCGGTGCGGCACCGAAAGCAGCGCATAGCGCAGGGCCAGCGGGCCATAGCCCATCTCCTTGATCTCCGGCAGCGTGTAGATGTTGCCCAGAGACTTCGACATCTTCTGGTGGTCGACGCTGAGGTGCTCGCCGTGGACCCAGAAGCGGACGAAGGTCTTGCCCGTCGCTCCCTCGCTCTGCGCGATCTCGTTCTCGTGGTGAGGAAAGATCAGGTCCACCGCGCCGGTGTGGATGTCGAACGTCTCCCCGAGCAGGCCCATCGACATGGCCGAGCACTCGAGGTGCCACCCGGGGCGTCCCGCTCCGAGGGGCGTCTCCCACGACGGCTCCCCTTCCTTCTTCGCCTTCCAGAGCACGAAGTCGCGTGCGCTCTCCTTCTCGTATTCGTCGCTCTCCACCCGGCTGAAGTCGCTGGAGGCGTCGACTTCCACGTGCGAGAGCCGCCCGTAGCCGGGGAAGCTCCGCACCCGGAAGTAGATCGAGCCGTCGGCGGGATAGGTGTGCCCGCGGGCGTTCAGCCGCTCCACGAGCGAGACCATCTGCGGGATGTACTCCGTGGCCCGAGGATAGGCGTCCGCGGGCCGGATGCGCAGATCCTTCACCGCCGCGTGGAAGCCCTCGATGAACGGCGCCGTGTACGCGCCGATCTCCTTTCCGGCCTCCTTCGCGTTCCGGATGATCTTGTCCTCCACGTCGGTGATGTTCATGACCTGCCGGACGCGCAGACCGCGGAACTCGAGGTACCGCCGCAGGAGATCGCTCCAGATGAAAGTCCGCAGATTCCCGATGTGAGGCTCGCCGTACACCGTCGGCCCGCACGAGTACATGCGAACCTCACCCGGAACCAGCGGAACGAACGGTTCTTTCTCCCGCGTGAGCGTGTTGAAGAGGCGGAGCTCGGACATTCGGCGCCGGGGGAGTATAGCGAGCGTTAACCGTTAACCGTTAACGACTGCTACCCTTCCGCCATGCTCACTCGCGCCACCTTCGCTTCCCGCTTTGGCGCGCGCGCCGTCTTCGGCATGGTCCACCTCCTCCCGCTCCCGGGAGCGCCGCTGTTTCGCGGCTCGCTGGATGAAGTGATCGAGGCGGCGCTCGACGATGCCCGGGCCCTCGAAGAGGGAGGATGTGACGGCATGGTCGTGGAGAACTTCGGGGACCGGCCCTTCTTCGCCACCTCCGTCCCGCCCAGCACCGTGGCCACGATGGCGAGGGTGGTGGCCGAGGTCCGCAGCGTCGTGAAGCTCCCGACCGGGGTGAACGTGCTCCGCAACGACGCTCGGGCCGCCCTTGCCGTCGCCGCCGCCACCGGCGCGGCCTTCGTGAGGGTGAACGTTCACACCGGAGCGATGCTCACCGACCAGGGCGTGATCGAGGGGGCGGCGGCGGAGACGTTGCGGCTCCGCGCCTCCCTCGCGCCGGAGGTCGCGATCTTCGCCGATCACCTGGTCAAGCACGCCGTGCCCCTCGCCCCGGCCGATCCGGCGCAGGCGGCGAAGGACCTCCGGCTGCGCGGTCTGGCCGACGCGCTGATCGTCACCGGATCGGAGACGGGGGCCGCCGCGGATCCCGGCCGGCTCGAGCGGCTGCGCGATGCGGTCGATGCGCCGCTCCTGGCGGGGAGTGGAGTCGATGCCGGAAACGCCGGCTCGTTCCGCGCCGCCGACGGCGTGATCGTCGGGACGTCCCTCAAGGAGGGGGACCGCATGAGCCCGGCGCGCGTCGCCGCGGTGGTGCGCGCCTTCAAGGGCTGAATCACACGGCCGGGTGACGAATGTCATGGCTCTTCGTGAGCTGGTGCCCGATCGTTGGGGCATGGTCATCATCGAGCCGTTCCGCATCAAGGCCGTCGAGCCGATCCGCTTCACCACCAGGAGCGAGCGCGAGGATGCGCTCCGCGCCGCCGGCTTCAACGTCTTCGGGCTCAAGGCGAAGGACGTGGTCATCGACCTCCTCACCGATTCCGGCACCGGAGCCATGTCGGCCGCGCAGTGGGGCGCGCTGATGCAGGGCGACGAGTCGTACGCCGGCTCGCGCTCGTTCGAGCGCTTCGAGTCGGTGGTCCGCGAGCTGACCGGCTTCCGCCACATCATTCCCACCCACCAGGGGAGGGCCGCCGAGCGGATCCTCTTCCACTCCGCGCTGCAGCCGGGCGACGTCGTCATCAACAACATCCACTTCGACACGACCCGCGCCAATGTCGAGTACGAGGGCGCGGAGGCGCGCGACCTGGTCATCCCCGAAGGACGGCAGCCGTCGGTGATCCACCCCTTCAAAGGGAACATCGACCTGGCCGCGCTCGAGGATGCGCTGGAGAAGGAGGGCGACCGGATCGTCATGGTGATGCTCACCGTCACGAACAACTCCGGCGGCGGGCAGCCCGTCTCTCTCGAGAACGTCCGCGGCGTGCGGGACCTCTGCGACCGCTACAGGAAGCCGTTCTTCCTCGACGCCTGCCGCTTCGCTGAGAACGCCTGGTTCATCCACGAGCGCGAGGCTTCGTACGCGAATCACACGCCGCGCCAGATCGCCCGCGAGATGTTCTCGCTCGCCAACGGCTGCATCATGTCGGCGAAGAAAGACGGGCTGGCCAACATCGGCGGCTTCCTGGCCCTCAACGACGACGCGCTGGCGCAGAAGTGCCGGAACCTGCTCATCCTGACCGAGGGCTTCCCGACCTACGGCGGCCTGGCCGGCTACGACCTCGAGGCCATCGCCCAGGGTCTCGAGGAGGTCCTCGAGCCGGACTATCTCCGCTATCGCATCCGCACCATCGCGTATCTGGCCGAGCGGCTCGTCGCAGCGGGCATTCCCGTGGTGCTGCCGCCGGGAGGTCACGCCGTCTACATCGACGCCGCGGCGATGCTCCCGCAGATTCCGCCGGGGGAGTTCCCAGGGATCGCCCTGGTCAACGCCCTCTACCTCGAAGGAGGGGTTCGCGCCTGCGAGATCGGCAGTGTGATGTTCGGCGAGCGCTCGGCGATGGAACTGGTGCGGCTGGCCGTCCCCCGCCGCCTCTACACGCAATCGCACATCGACTACGTGGCCGAGGTCGCCGAGGCGGTCGCTGCGGGGAGGGGAGCGCTGGGTGGCTTCCGGCTCACGTATGCCCCGGCGGTGCTTCGCCACTTCACGGCGGTGTTCGAACCGCTGGCGGTGCCGGTGCCGGTCGGGGCGTAAGCGATCTCGTCGGCAGGCCCCTGATCGCAATCTTCCGGACGGCAACGGCATCGATCTCTGCCGGGAGCTGCTGGCGCGCATCCGGGCCGGGATCCGAATCGTGGCCCTGCAGAAGAAACTGATCGAGCTCTCGATGACCGACGCGCTGACCGGGACCCGCAACCGGCGCGCGCTCGACGAGGGGCTGCCCGAGCGGCTCGAGTACGCGCGCCGTTACGACCGTCCTCTCTCGCTGGTCCTGCTCGACGTCGATCATTTCAAGAGCATCAACGACCGGCGCGGCCATCAGGCGGGAGACGAGGTGCTGCGACAGGCCGGCGCGGTGGCCGCCAGGATTCGGGGCGTGACGATCAGGGCCGAAGTCGCCAGCCGCCCCCATTCGCGGCTCGACACCCCGGCGGAGCTGGTGGCCGCGGCCGACCAGGCCCTCTACCGTGCCAAGAGCGGCGGCCGGAACCGCGTGGCGTGCGAGCGGAGGCGGACGGCGCGCGAAGCGGGGGGCGCCGGGAGCGAGGCCATCGAGACCTCACTCCCCTTCGTTGGGATCGACGAGCGCCGCCGCCGTCAGCTCGGCTGAGGCGGCGGCATACTCCGGCAGATCGGCGGGCGTGGTGTCGACGAAGCGGTTCACCATCTCGCGCGAGCCGAACACTCCCAGCTTCTCCATCAGGAACTCGAACTTCTTCTCGAGCGCGTCGACGATCGGCTTCCTGGCCTCGTCGGGCAGGTCCCACATCCGCTTCTTGAACGGGCCGAGGGCTTTCTTGCGCGTCTTGTAGACGAACTGCTCGTCGGTCTCGCCGCTCTTGCGCTCGTCGGCGCAATGATCGAAGCAGAACTGCCGGATCTCCTCTCTCAGCTCCTCCGGCAACGAGGGGGCATCGAGCACCATGTTCTGGAAGCCGGTGGCCAGATGGATCTCCACCGCCTTGTTCTCCGGGAACCTGTCGAAGACCTCCTCGGGGAGAGTGGAGGCACCATGCTGCACCGAGCCCGCCACCTGGTACTCCTTGCGGCAGATCGCGGTGACTTCCCGCAGGACGCCGAAGTCGATCTTCGCCTCGGCGATGGTGCCGTCCGCCATCGGCACCCCGCCGTGCGAGGTCCCGGTCTGGACGGAGATCTTGGCGATCCCCGTGGCGCCGTCCAGCTTGCGCTGCAGTCCGTCCACGTACGCGCGAACCTCGTCGGGCTGCGTGTTGTACTTGCCGACCTCGCCGATCTCGCCGCCGACCGAGATCTCGATTCCCTTCGGCTGCCGGGCCCGGATGGTTTTCGTGAAGTGAGCCGTGCCCTCGTAGTTGGTCCGCTGCTGCTCGTCGCGGGTGGGGAAGGAGAGGTCCACCAGCGTGGAGGTATCGATGTCGATGTTGAAGAACTCGGCGGCGATGGCCTCGTCGATGAGCGACTCCAGCGCCTTGACCTCGGCGGCGCGCCCTTCCTCGGTGGCCCACTTCTTGGCGCTGGCCTGGAAGTGATCGCCCTGGATGAAGACGGGGCCTTTCCATCCCTCGCGAATGGCCGCGGCCAGGACCGAGGCCGCATACTCGCCGGGGCGTTGCTCGGTGTAGCCGATCTCCGACCGGGCGATCTCGAAGACGAAGGCGCCGACGTCGTTGCGAATGGCGGCGCGAAACAGCGCCCGGGCCGAATCGTAGGTCAGGGCCCGGATGTTGAAGGCCGGAACCGTGAAGCGCGGGTCGGCCTCGCCGCGGCCGACGGCGCGGTAGAAAGAGTAGATCGAGGAGGGGATTGCGCCGCTCCCGCGGGCCCGCATGTGGATCTCCCTGCGGGTGGCCTTCTTGACGTCATCGCTGCCGAAGACGGCGTCACGGATGAGTTTGTCGACATCGTGTGCCATGGTGACCTCCGGCGCCCGAATGTAGCACAGGGAGCGCGGCCCGAGACCTACTTGGCCGCGCCGACGTGCTGCCGGATCTGGTCCACCAGGGCCATGACGTCGAAGGGCTTCTGCACTGCGCCGGCCACGCGCAGCCGGGCGATCTCCCGGGGATCGACCGGCTCGCCGCTCAGGATCAGGATCGGCGTCTCCTTCACGCCGGCGCGGCGGAGGGCAGCGATGACCTGGTCCCCCGACATGCCGGGCATCTTCATGTCCAGCAGGACCAGGTCCGGAGGGGTGGCCCGCGCCTCCTCGATCGCGGCCGTCCCGGTGCTGGCCACGCGCGGCTCGAAGCCGAACTCAGAGAGGATGTTCTTCATCAGGGTGAGGATCGGCTTGTCGTCGTCCACCACGAGAATGACCGGCTTGGCAGGCATTGCTGCGCGTAGTCTACCAGTGGGCATAAACTCTAGCGGAATGGCCGTCCGGCATGACCGCAAGGTCTCGATCCTCGACGTGATGGGTCCGGTGATGGTGGGCCCGTCCAGCTCGCACACCGCGGGGACGGCGCGGCTGGGGCGCGTGGCGCGGGAGATCCTCGACGAGGACCCGGTGGCGGTGCGGTTTCACCTGCACCCCCCTCTGGCCTCCACCTACCGCGGCCACGGCTCCGACTTCGCGCTGGTCGGCGGCGCCATCGGCCTCAACGTGGAGGACCCGCGGATTCCGGAGGCGATCCGGATCGCCGAGCAGATGGGAGTCGAAGTCAGCTTCGACGAGGAGGACCTGGGGGAGGTGCACCCCAACACGGTGCGCATCGAGATCGAGGGCCGGAGCCGGGAGGTGGAGATCGCCGGCTCCTCGATCGGGGGCGGGGTGATCGAGGTGTTCAGGATCAACGGCTTCCAGACCCGGTTCAAGGGGGACTCGCCGAGCCTGCTGCTCTTCTATCGCGACAGGCCGGGGATGATCTCGGAAGTCACGGCCATCATCGCCGAGGAGGCGATCAACATCGCGTCGCTCTACTGCTCGCGCAAGCAGCGGGGAAAGGATGCCTTCATGCAGATCGACGTCGACTCTCCGGTCTCGCAGGCGGCCATCGAAAGGATCTGCGCGCTGCGTGACATGCGCGAGGCGAAGTACCTGGACCGCATCCCGTGAGACAGCCCGACTTCCTCTTTCATGGCGTCAGCTTCAACCCGGCCGACCTGTCGGTCCGGCGGTTCACCTACGACCAGCTCGACCGGGAGCTCGGCGACGATACGATCTTTTCCTGGATCGACGTGGAGGCGGCGGACATCGAGCGGCTGAACGAGATCCTCCGCCGCTGGGAGATCGACCTGACCCTGGTCAACCAGTTCGCCGAGCCGGAGGTGCTGCCGCGGATCGTGGAGAGACCCGAGTGCCTGGCGTTCTATCTGTACGAGGTCATCGATCCGGAGCACCACCTCGACACTTCCCGCGGCATGCGGGAGATCAGATTCGAGAGAATGATCCTCATCCTCGGGCCCGACTTCGTCATCACCTACCACCAGCATCCGCTCGACGCCGTCGACTACGTGAAGGAGACGTGTGAGGCCAGTTTCCAACTGGCCGGAAAGACGCCCGGGTTCATCGCCTTCCTCTTCCTGCAGCGCTGCGTGTACGACTACGCCCACCTCAATCTGGCCAACGACAACTTTCTCGACGAGCTTCACAACGGCGTCACCTCGCAGGCCGGTGCTCACGCCCTCGTGGCGGCGAAGGTCGATCTGGCCGGGCGGAACATCCTCACCCTCAAGAAGCTGACGGCGAGCCTCAACATCATCCTCATGATCCTGGTCACCAAGCGGAACCGCTTCATCAGTGACCCGGCCCGCGTGTCATTCTCGGAGATGCTCCAGACTGCGGTGGTGACGCGCTCGGCGATCGATTCCTCGCGCGATCTGCTCGACGGCATCGTCCGCAGCGTCCAGAGCGCCGCGGCCAGCCGGACCAGCGAGATCGCCCGCGTCCTGACCATCGTCTCGGCGATCATCCTGCCGCTGAGCCTGATCGCCGGGATCTACGGCATGAACTTCGAACACATGCCTGAGCTGGAGCACCCCGGTGGCTACTATCTCGTCCTCGGCCTGATGGGATCGCTGGCGCTGTATCTGATTGTTGTCTTCCGGCGCCTGGGGTGGATTGGAAGGAACCGCTCATGATCGAATCCTTTGCACAGCTCGAACAGCTCGGCGCCGGCCGCGACCTCGCGGACGTCTTTCTGGAGGCCGACGAGCAGGACCACGCAGTCCCTGCCGCCGACATCCTGGAGGCCCTCCGGAAGCGCCGGGCCGTCATGCGCGACTGCGTGGAGCGGGGCAAGAGCGGCGGCGAGTCGATGGGGAAGCTCGTCGGTCACGAGGCCCGGCTCCTCAACGAGGCCTTCGTGGCGGGCCGGACCTTTCTCGACCCCCTCACCGTGAAGGCCGAGCTGTACGCGCTGGCGGTCATGGGTGAGAACTCGCGCATGGGGGTCATCGTGGCCGCGCCGACGGCCGGGGCCGGCGGCATCGTTCCGGGCATGCTGCTGGCTCTCGAGGAGGAGCGGAACGTCGAGCAGGAGAAGACCGTGCGGGGACTGGTCGTGGCTGGCGGGATCGGCTCGATCATCGCACTCTCCGCCAACATCTCCGGCGCGGCCGGAGGGTGCCAGAACGAAGTCGGCGTCGCCTCCTCGATGGGCGCCGCCGCGGTCGCCTACATGATGGGGGGAAACCCGCGGCAGTGCATTCACGCCGCGGCGATGGCCCTCAAGAACACTCTCGGCCTGGTCTGCGATCCGGTCGGCGGCCTGGTGGAAGTGCCGTGCGTCAAGCGCAACGCCCTCTTCGCCGTGCACGGACTGACGGCGGCGCAACTGGCCATGGCGGGTGTGGAGTCGGTGATTCCGATGGACGAGATCGTCGAGGCGATGGTGCGGATCGGCCGGTCCCTCCCGCGCGGCCTGCGCGAGACGGCCGAAGGTGGCCTGGCCACCACCCTGACCGGCGCCTCGATCGCCCAGCGGATCAAGGACGAGGCGAACCAGCGCCGCGCCGAGCGCGCCGCCGAGCGCGAGCGCCTCGCCCACGCCCGCAGGGGGTCAGGTCTGAAAAGTTAACTTGGGCGCTACCGGGTGTAGAGCCCAGGCCAGATTTCCATCGGGCTCTACCGGCTGTAGGGCCCAAGTTAAATTTTCAGACCTGACCCCCTACTTGAGGAGGGTCCAGAGGCCGATGGCGAGGAAGCCGAGGCCGGCGGCGATCTTCAGCGTGCGCGGCGAGACGAAGCGCTCGACCTGCGCACCGAGGAGCACGCCGATGGCCGCGGCCAGCACCAGCGCCAGCGCCGCGGCCGAGAAGATCACCCAGCGGCTCGTCTTTGCATCTGCGGCGAAGAGGATCGTGGCGAGCTGCGTCTTGTCTCCCACCTCGGCCAGGAAGATCGTCACGAACACGGTGAGGAAGGCTCGAATCATGCTCCCGGCATCCTACTCGCATCCGTCAAGGCTGATGGTCCGAGCTCTGTCGTATCCTCTGGTCGTCCTTCTGCTGATGTCCTGTACCGCGGCTGATCAGAAGGCCGCCGAAGGAGAGCCTGCCGTGCCGCCCTCGAGACAGACCGCCGTGACCGACGAGACCCCGCCCGCGACTATCACTATTACCGGCACGGTCACCGCCGAGGGCGTGGAGTGCCCGGCCGTGCGCACTGCGGACGACCAGCTCTACACGATTGCCGGAGGCGACCGCGACCTGCTCAAGCCCGGCCGGCGGGTCCGCATCACCGGTACGATCGCCCAGATGTCCTTCTGCATGCAGGGGACGACGATCAGCGCGACGAAGGTCGAAGTCCTCCCCTGAGCTACGGCAGCTCGTCGAGGATCCGCCGCTTGCCGTAGGGTTCGATGTCGAACGCCACCGCCTCTCCCTTCCGGGCCTCGGCGCCGCGAAGGGTGGCCAGCGCGGTGTAGTAGTCGAGGTAGGCAAAGGTCGAGATGCCCCCTCGCACGAACTCGTACCGCGTCACCGCCTCGCGCCACTTGGGGATGGCTCCGCTGACGTCGACGTAGACGAAGGGCGTGAATCCCTCGGCGTCCTCCCAGTTCTCCGCGTACCAGACCGAACGCACGCCGCGCCAGGCCGGGGCCTGCAGCTCCACGCCGGCGAGGGCGGCCAGGAGGACGGCATCGCGCGCGACGGCGCTCGCCGCGACGTGGTCCTTGTGCATGCTGTTGCGCCAGTGGGTGATCACGTGGGTCGGCCGGACCTCGCGGATGATGCCGGCCACGTAGCGGCGGGCCTGCTCGTCATCCGGCAGCTCGCCGTCGCGATAGGGGCCGAACCGCACCTCCGCGCCGAGGGCCTTCGCCGCGGCGGCGCCCTCACGCTTCTTCTGCTCGCCGTAGTCCTTCGGATCGAGCCGCGGGTTGCCCCCTTCGCCGGCGGTCAGGTGAAGGATCACCACCCGGTCGCCGCGGCTGCTCTGCTTGACGAGCAGCGCGCCGCAGGTGAGCTCCATGTCACCGGCGTGCGCGCCGATGGCGAGGATCGTCCGCTGCGGCCGGACTTCCTGGGCGGGCGCTGCAACGGCGACGAGGAAGACGGACAGGAAGGCGCTGATCCGCATCCGCGGATCGTACACGTTCTTCCTACGGGTAATAGCCGCGGATCGTCTTCGCCTTTCCTTCGCTGACCTGCACGGTGACCGTACGCCACTTGCTGCCCGCCTTCACGTCCGGCGGCGGGTAGAAGCCGAGGACGTACTGGGAGCGGAGCTCGGCCTGGATGTCATCGTAGATGCGGCGGAGGTCCTCGGCCCGCTCGATGTAGTAGACGCTGCCGCCGGTCTCGGCGGCGAGGCGCCCGATCTTGAAACGAACGTCGACCTCGGTCGTGCGGATGCCGAGAGCGATGAAGTAGACCGGGACGGCGGCCCGCCGGGAGTACTCGATGGCCTGATCGAAGGAAAACTTCGAGGCCGTGTCCTTCCCGTCGGTCAGGACCACCAGCGCCCGTTGCCCCTTGACCCCCTGGAAGTTGTAGAGCGAGTAGACGACGGCATCGTAGAGCGCGGTGTACTCCTCGGCGCGCAGCTTGGCCAGGCCGGCGTGGACGTCGGCGATCTTCTGGGACCACTTCTGGACGAGCTGCGGCTGGGAGTCGAACCCGACCAGGAACGCCTTGTCCCCCCGCTTCATGATGTTCTGGAAGAACTGCGCGCCCGCTTTCTGGGCCTCGCTCATCCGCGGCTGCATCGAGCCGGAGGTGTCGATGGCCATGCCGATCGACAGCGGCAGATTCTTCACGTATTCGAACTTGGAGATCGTCACCGGCTTCCCTTCGTCGAGGACGCGGAACGCCGACTTTGTGAGGTGGCTGGCCGGCTTCCCGTTGACCAGCACCGTGGTGGGGAGCTCCACCAGATGGACCTCGACCGTCTCCATGTACGCCGGGGTGTTGATCATGACCACGTCTTCGACCGGCGGGGCGGCGTCGTCCTTCAGGAGCGCGACGGCCCGCAGGTAGCCGACGCCCTCCGTCTCCGGGACGGTGATGGTCTGGACGAACGGCGGGTTGTACAGCGTGGCCAGCTTCGTCTCGTTGAGGAAGAGCTGGAGCTCGCCGACTTCCTGACCCTCCGGCACCCTGACGGACATCTCCACGCGGGTGCGGCCCTTCACCTCGCCGGCCCGCGGGGAGACGATGCGGACGCGGAACGGGTCGTTCCCGGTGTTGACCACGATGTCGTCGCCGGTGAGGACGTTCCCCTCCTCGTCGAGGGCCAGGACTTTGACTTTCCGCGCCTGCGGCACGTCGCCGAAATCGAGGTCGAGGGTGTAGGGAGGCTGCCTCTTGACCGCAACCTTCCTGCCGTCGAGATGAAACTCCACGGCCTTGATGGCCTCGCCGACGGCGATGGTCTCGATCTTCTGCCGCCCGCTGAGCAGCTCCTCAGGGAGGGGGACGATGCGCAGCATGGTCTCGCCCGAGTCGATCACTCCCTTGAGCTGGCTCACCGCCGTGGTGCCGGCTTCCTTCTGCGCCCGCTGCTCCGGCGTGTCGAAGATCTCCGGCACTTCGAGGTCATGCTCCAGGATGGCCTGCGCCCCCGAGTGCACGTCGATCACCTTGATTCGCGACTGGTAGTCTCCGGGCCGGAGGAAGCGGTCCATCACCAGCGGCAGCTTCTCGTCCGCGATCTCGATCGGGAAATCGAAGCGATAGCGATAGTTCTCCCAGAGCTGGTCGTTGCGGAGGATCTCTCCGGTGACGTCGAGGCTGAACATCGACACCCCGCCGACCTCCTTCACGGCGAGCTGCCCGCGGGGGACGAGCACGGTCAGCTCCGCGTCGGTGCGCATGCCCTGCTTGGCGGGATAGCGCGCGCTGAACTCGGCCTCCAGCTTCGGCGCGTTCGGATCGGCGATGACCACCGAGCGTAGGATCTTCCGGACGTCCTCCTCGTTGACCTTCGGCGGCTCGAAGATGGTCATCAGCTCCATCCGGTTCTGCTGCTGGGCGCCGATGGCCCGCAGGATCTCGTCGCCGTTGGGGCACTCCCACTCGATCCGGCTGATGAAGTTGGTGCCCCTCCCTCCGGCCGATTCGAGGAACGTCTCGCGCACGGCCTCATCGGAGGTGAGGGCGGCGCCCATGGCGTCCTGCGAGATGAGCTCGGCCAGGTCGTGTCTGGCGTCGCCGATGGGGCGCCACAGCCTGAACTCGTTCGACAGGCGCGGTTGATAGAAGAGGAAGCGGACGGAACTGCCGAATCGCGGAACGTAGGGGTACTTCCAGATCTCGAGCGGCTGCAGCAGCCGTGTGCAGTCGGACTTGATGATCTCCAGCGGCTCGCCGTGAATCAGGTACATGCGGGCGCGGTCGGACGAGACCTGCTTGTAGCGATCCTTCGCCTCTTCCAGCCTGGAGTAGTAGGCGATCCGGAACGAGTCGTTGGTGGTGCCGGCGGCGAGATCACGGCGGCGCCAGAACTCCCTGATGTAGATCTCGCGCTGCGGATCCGTCTCCAGGAGCAGGAACGTGTCGCGCTCCGACGCCTGCATGATCGGCTCGACGTCCTCGAGGAACTGCCGGTACTGGTCCTTGAGCCTGGCGATCCGGTCCTTCCGCTCGCGCCGGGTGAGTTTCCGCACCCCCGGGTCGGGGGGCCCGGCGCTGGCGTCGGCCTGCGGCTGCTGCGGCGGCGGCGGCGCGGCGGGAGCGTCCTGCGCCAGAATGCTCGTTGCGGCGAAGACGAAGATATAGGCTGCGACCAGCGTTCTTTTCATCGGCGGAGGGCTAACAGCTTAATCCCATGCGCATCTACCTCGACAACAATGCCACCACGGCCATTCATCCGCAGGTGCTCCAGGTCCTCGACGAGGCGCTGCGGGAGGTCTTCGGAAATGCCTCGAGCATTCATAAAGAAGGCCAGACGGCGCGGCGCGTGATCGAGGATGCGCGCGAGAGCGTGGCCCGCCTCATCGGTGCCGTCCCCCGCGAGGTCGTCTTCACCAGCGGTGGAACCGAGTCTAACAACGCCGCCATCTTCGGAGCCCTCGCGGCCGGGGGTCGTCATCACATTGTCACAACCGGCGTCGAGCATCCCTCCGTGGCCGAGGCCGTCGCCGAGCTCGAGCGCCGCGGCCACGAGGTGACGCGGGTCCCCCCGGCGCGCAGCGGCGAAGTCGCCGCGCAGGCGGTCCTCGACGCCCTCCGCCCCCACACCCGCCTGGTGGCGATGATGCTCGCCAACAACGAGACCGGGGTCATCCAGCCGGTGGAGGAGGTGGGGCGCGTCTGCCGCCAGCGCGGAATCCACTTCCACTGCGACGCCGTGCAGGCGGTGGGGAAAATCGACGTCTCGGTCCACGCGATCCAGTGCGACACGCTGGCCGTCTCCGCTCACAAGCTCCACGCCCCGAAGGGGATCGGCGCCCTCTACGTACGCGGCGGGCTGAGCCTGGCCCCCTTCGTCTTCGGCGGAGCGCAGGAACGGCGGCGGCGGGCGGGAACCGAGAACGTCCCCCTCGCGGCCGCGTTCGGCGCCGCGGCGGCGATCGCGGCCGGCGATTCCTGGCGCGACGGCGTGGCCGCGCTGCGCGACGCCCTCGAGGCCGCGATGAAGAGCGCCTTCGAGGTCACGGTCAACGGCGAGGGGGTGCGCCGCCTTCCGAACACCTCGAACCTCACCGTTCACGGGGCCGACGGAGAGGGGCTGGTGATCGCCCTCGATCTGAGCGGCGTGGCCGTCTCCACCGGGTCGGCCTGCTCGTCCGGGCGGGTGGAGCCGAGCCCGATCCTGCTGGCGATGGGCCTCTCGCCGGCCGAGGCGCGGAGCACGGTCCGCTTCTCGCTCAGCCGGTTCACGAGCGCCGCGGAGATCGACCGGACCGTGGCCCTGCTGAATGACGTGGTTCCGAGGACGTTAACCGTTAACCGTTTTAACGGTTAACGGTTAACGGTTAACGGCGTTACCATGCTCCCGGTCCAATGGCCGAGCCAGCCATCCTGCAGGGCGATCTCTCGCGCGTCCAGCTCCCCGATGTCCTGACTTTCGTCTCCATGATTCGGGGGAAGGGACGTCTGGTGGTGCGCAACGGCGAGATGGAGCGCACGCTGGTCTGGAAGGACGGCGACATCGTCTTCGCCCAGTCGAATTCACTCGATCACACGCTCGGCAGGTTCCTCCTGCGCAACGGCAAGATCACCCCCGAGCAGTACGACGAGTCGCGGCAGAAGGTCACCGCCACCACCCGGCACGGGAAGGTGCTGGTGCAGATGGGCGCCATCTCGCCGAAGGACCTCTGGTGGGGCGTCAAGAACCAGGTCCTCGAGATCATCTATTCGCTCTTCGGGTGGAAAGAGGGCTCGTTCGCCTTCCACGAGGCGGAGGATGAGACGCTCGGCGAGCGGATCGCCGTACGCCTCAACGCCTCGAGCGTGATCATGGAGGGCATCCGGCGGCTCGACGAGTCGGCGCGCATCAAGGAGAAGATCCCCTCGCTGGACATGGTCGTGGCCAAGCTCACCGGCGCCGCCCCCGACTTCGAGGAGCTGGAGATGAGCGAGGCGGAGATCGCCCTCTACAACGAGATCGACGGGAACCTGACGATCACCGAGCTGATCGGCAGGTCGGAGCTGACCGAGTTCGAGGTCACGCGCATCCTCTTCCAGCTCCTCTCGGCCCGGCTGATCGAGGTGGCCCAGGAGGAGAGGACGCAGCGCCCCGTCTTCCTCGACGTCGAGGACTCGCCCGAGCTGCTGAAGATCATTTCAGCGTACAACGGGATGTTCGGGCGCCTCTTCGAGGCCCTGCACGCGGCCGTGGGCGAGGAGGCGGCGCGGGACATCTTCATGACCATTCTGCAGACTACCGAGACCGCCGAGCTCTGGTCCGGCGTCTTCTTCGACCAGTACGGCCGCTTCGACGAGAACATGCTCCTGGCCAACATCTCCGAGCTCCCCTTCGAGCAGCGGAAAGCGGCCCTCGACGAGGGGCTGAACACGCTCCTCTCGGTCCAGCTCTTCGAGGTCTCGCAACACCTCGACTCCGCCGGCAAGGTCGACGTCTTCCAGTTCATCTCCGATCAGAAGGCCGGCCTGGGAGCGATCGCCTAGGCCGCCGGCCTAGCCCTACCCCAAACACATTTGCAATTTGAGAGTCAAAGACCGGGCTCGG
>DATLEX010000134.1:0-6972 GCA_035525045.1 Thermoanaerobaculia bacterium
CGGGATGGGTCTACGGGATCAACACCTTCGGCGCCGTGGCGGGGACGCTCCTCGCCGGGTTCTGGCTCCTGCCGGCGTTCGGCATCCGACAGAGTCTGCTGATGGCGGGGAGCATCGACCTGGCGGTGGGAGTGGTGTGCCTGGCGATCGGTTTGATGCGGGGGGCGGAGGGGCGGCGCGAGCGGGAGGGGGGTTCCTCGCGCTCTGCGGCGCTCGGAATGACACGGGGTGGGGCGCCCGGATGGTCCGAGCAGGTGCGGCGCGGGTTCCTCGTCGCCGCGCTCGGCGGCGCGGCCGCGCTCATCCTCGAGGTGGCGTGGTTCAGGGCGCTGATGTCGATCTTCGGCTCGTCGGTCTACGCGATCTCGCTGATGCTGGCCGCCTTCCTCCTCGGGATCAGCGGCGGCGCGATCTTCGGCTCGCCGCGGATCGGCCGCGGCCGCGGCGCCGGCCCCCTCCTCTCCCGCCTCCACACGCAGATCGCCTTCACCTCGACCCTCGTCACCTTCCTCCTGCAGATCATCCCCCTCGGCTACATCGTCCTCCTGGAGCGCTTCGGCGAGTCGTTCCCGCTGGTCAGCCTCGGCACCTCGGCGCTGCTCCTCGTCACGCTGATCGTCCCGACGTTCCTGATGGGGATGGCCCTGCCCGCGGCGATCGCCTGGGGCGC
Source organism: Thermoanaerobaculia bacterium (assembly GCA_035525045.1). Taxonomy (GTDB): domain Bacteria; phylum Acidobacteriota; class Thermoanaerobaculia; order Gp7-AA8; family Gp7-AA8; genus DATLEX01. The sequence goes on from DATLEX010000134.1 coordinate 671, forward strand.
CGCGGACGATTCGGAGGGCGAGTCGGTCTCCTCGGCCGGGAGGATCTACGCCGGCTCCTCGCTAGGCTCGGCGGCCGGCGCGCTCGCGGCCGGCTTTCTGCTGGTGCCGATGGGGGGCGTGCGCGGAGCGGTGATCGCCGCGGCGAGCCTCTCTCTCGCGGCGGCGTACATCGCCCTCCGCGCCGCGGCGGATCGCGCCGCGCGCCGCTCCGCGGCGCGGCTCGCCGCCGCCACGGCCATCGTCTGGGGGGTGTGGCTCGGCGGGCTGCTCCCGTGGAACTGGCGCGTGCTCACCGGCGGACACTACGCCTACGCGCACCTCTACACCGGCTACGAGGCGATGCCGGCCGGGCCGACGAAACGACGCGTCACGCTGACGCGGCCCTTCCCGTTCGTCGACGAGTCGTTCACGCCGCGGGCCAGACCGATCGACCTCGAGGCCGAGCCGCGCCTCCTCTCCTGGCGCGACGGACGCTACGCGCAGGTTGCGGTGACCGAGGAGGCCGGCATCCGGACGATCCTCCTGAACGGAAAGGCCGACGCCTCGACGGCCACGGCCGACATGCGCACGCAGCTCCTCCTCGGCCATCTCCCCGTGCTCCTCGCGCCGGACGACCCTGCCGGGACGGCTATGATCATCGGCCTCGGCAGCGGCGTGACGGCGGGGGCGGTGGCGGCCTGGCCGTTCCGGTCGATCGTCGCCGCGGAGATCGAGCCGGAAGTGGTGCGGGCGGCGCGCTTCTTCCGGGAGGAGAACCGCGACGTGCTGGCCGACCCGCGCACGCGACTCCGCGTCGACGACGGGCGGCGCATCCTGGCCCGCACGCGCGACCCGATCACCCTCCTCACCTCCGAGCCGTCGAACCTCTGGATGTCGGGCGTCTCGCTCCTCTTCACGCGGGAGTTCTTCGAGCTGGCGGCGTCACGGCTCGGAGAGCGCGGCGTTTTCTGCCAGTGGCTGCACCTGTACCAGATCGGCGAGGAGGACGTGCGGACCTTTCTTGCCACGCTGTCGAGCGTCTTTCCGCACCTGATCGTCTTCTCCGACGAGGCGGACCTGCTGATCGTCGCCTCGCGCCAGCCGCTGGTGCTCGATCCGGAAGTGTGGTGGAGGCGGCTGGGCGGAAACGATGCGGCGCGGCTGGCTCTCGCGGAGGTGGGGATCAGGTCGGCGGCGGACCTCGCCGGCGGCATCCTGGCCGACGAGCGGGGGGTGCGGCGGTGGGCGGCGGGGGCTCCGCTGCACACGGACGACCGGCCGATCCTCGAGTTCTCGGCGGCGCGGAACATGAGCTTCGATCGGTCGAGGCAGATTCTGGCGTCGTTGGCCAGGGCGGGAGAGCAGGCGGGACCGATCGCCCTCGGGGCATCAGGCGAGATCGGGCCGGCGCTCCCATAGACGGAGGGAGCCGCGGTCGTCGCAGTGGCCGTCGTGCTCGTGCGATGTCCGTACCAGACGCCCGGCTAAGCCTGAGCCGGCTTCGGCTTCCTGCGAGGCTTTGCCGCCGGCTTGGCCGGTGCGGCCGCCGCCCTCTTCAGTCTGTCCTTGGCGCGCTGCGCCGTGCGTCGCTTGCGCTCGATCGCCGCGCGCGCCTTGTCCCCACTGATCCTCGACATGAGACTCGCCTCCGGTCGCGCGACTCTATCATTGGATGACCGTGAGCCCCGATGACGCATCGACCCGCCTCGTCGTCTACGGAAGCCTCGCGCCGGGGGAGGCGAATTACCACCTCGTCGCCCACCTCGGCGGCGAGTGGTTGCCGTGCACCGTCCGCGGCGTGGTGGAGATGCACGCCGGCTACAAGATCTTCACCCCGCAGCCCGACGGACCGCTTGTCGAGGCGCTGCTGCTCATTTCCGGCGCGCTTCCGGCGGCGTGGCCCGCCCTCGATGAATTCGAGGGCGACGCCTACCAGCGCATCCTCGTTCCGGCGCGCGTGGGGGAGAGGGTGATGCCGGCGAACATCTACGCCAGGAAGGCGCGGACGGCGGGGGAGATGAGGTCGTAGTCGATGAGGAAGGTGTCGTGGCCGTTCGGAGAGACGACGCGTTCATGGTGGACGTCGACGCCGAGGGAGCGCATCGCGGCGACGACGGCCTCCGCCTCGCCGGGAGGAAAGAGCCAGTCGGTGTCGAAGGAGACGAGGAGCGACCGGCCGCGCCACCGCGAGAAGGCCGCCTGCAGCGTCCCGAACTGCTCGCTCAGGTCCATCTCGTCCATCGCCGCCTGGACGCGGATGTAGGAGTTCGCGTCGTACTGCGCGGCGAACTTCTTCCCCTGGTACTCGAAGTAGGAGTCGATCTCGAACTGCCGCGTGGCGCCGCGCCGCCTCCGGCCGAACTTCGACTGCAGCGACTGCACGGAGAGGTAGGTCATGTGCCCGACCATGCGCGCCACCTGCAGGCCGCGCAGCGGCTCGGAATGGTCGTAGTAATCGCCGCCGTGGAATCGGGCGTCGGCCTCGACGATCTTCCGGCCGATGATGTGCCAGGCAATCCCCTGAACAGGCACCGCGCCGCCGGTGGCCATGGCGATGATCGACTCGGCCATCTCCGGATGGAGAGCGCACCACATCAGCACCTGCATCCCGCCGAGGGAGCCGCCGGCGATCGAGCGGAGGCGTGTGATGCCGAGGTGATCGAGGACGAGCTTCTGCGAAGCCACCATGTCCTCGATGGTCGGCCAGGGGTAGCGGGAGCCGTACGGCTTGCCGGTGAGCGGTTCGATCGACTGCGGCGCCGTCGTCCCGAACGGCGAGCCGGGAAAGTTCACGCAGACGACGAAGTGCCTCTCCAGATCGATCGCCTTCCCGTAGCCGATGATCCCGTCCCACCATCCGGGGCGCTCGCTCTCGTCGGTGGTGTACTTGCCGGCGGCATGCGCGCCGGCGGAGAGAGCGTGGCAGACGAGGATGGCGTTCGAGCGGGCGGCGTTCAGCTCGCCGAATGTCTCGTAGACGATCGTGAAGGGAGCGATGGTCTGGCCGTGCATGAAGCGGAACCCGCCCGGCAGGACGAGCTCTTGTGGAGGTCCCGAGATGAACGTGGTCCCGACGATCTGCGGCTCAGCCATCAAGCGGCCGCGAGGATAGCAAAAGGACCGTTTCGGGCGCCGGGTGCGGTTACTCGGGGAGCGGTGTCTTCGGGATGACGACCCACAGGACGATGTACACGATCGTGCCGGGGAAGGCGGCCGAGAGGATGGAGATCAGCACGTAGAGGAAGCGCACCCAGGTCGGGCTCCAGCCGAGCCACTCGGCGATGCCTCCGCAAACCCCGGCGATGATGCTCGACTTACGCGATCGATATAACGCCATGCTCGTCACCTCTCTGTCGGGACTCCTTCCCGCTTGATCTGACCCTCGTATATACGGCGGACCTCGTCAATGGTTGAGATCTGCTCGACGCTCTTGTCATCGCGGATTCTCGCGATGCGAGGGAAGCGAAGAGCGTACCCCGATTTGTGGCGGGAGGACTGCTGGATCCGGTCGAAGGCGATCTCCAGGACGATCTGCGGCTCGACCAGGTGGACCGGGCCGTGCCGCTCCCGGGTGGTCGCCTTGAAGTGCCCGGTCAGCGTCTCGATCTCGGCGTCGGTCAGGCCGCTGTAGGCCTTGCCGATGTTCACCAGCTCGGCGTCGCGCCGGACTGCGAAGGTGAGGTCGGAGAGGACGGCGCGCCGGCGGCCGTTCCCGTACTGGGCGGCCGTGACGACGCAGTCGAGCGTCGCCAGCGCTTTCTTGTACTTGAGCCACGACTTCCCCCGCCGGCCGGGGGTGTAGACCGACTGCGGGTCCTTCACCACCAGGCCTTCGTTGGCGCGCGCCCGCGCGGCGTCGAACAGCTCGTCGATGTGAGCGGCGTCGCGGGCCGGAGACTGCGTCGAGAGCCGGATCTTCGGCGTTCCGGCGATCTCCCGAAGCCGGGCCAGGCGCTCGGCGAGGGGAAGCTCGAAGAGGGCCTCCCCATCGAGGTAGAGAAGGTCGAAGGCGAAGAAGACCACGGGCGCTTCGGCGAGGAGTTGGTCGGAGATCTTCTTGCGGCCGAGGCGGGTCTGCAGGACGGCGAAGGGAAGGATGCGGTCGTTGAAGGCGACGATCTCGCCGTCGAGGATGGTGGCGCGGCCGAGGGCGAGCGCGTCGCGCTCGATCTCGGGGAAGCGGTGCGTTACCTCATCGAGCGTTCGCGAGTAGATGCGCACGGTCCGGCCGTCGGTGTGGACCTGCGCCCGGACGCCGTCGTACTTGTCGTCCGCGAGGGCGTCGGAGCCGAGTGCGGCCACGATCTCGGCGGGGTCCTCCTCCGGCTGGGCGAGCATGAAAGCGAAGGGGTGGAAGAGCGCCATCTTCGCGCTGGAGAGGGCATCGCTCTTCGCCAGAAGGGCCGCCGCGCCGATGTCGCCGGTGAACATGTTCGCGCGGCGGACCTCGTCGAGCGGGCGGCCGAAGGACCTGGCGATGGCCGACTCGACCAGACCCTCCTGCAGGCCGATGCGGACCTCGCTCTGCAGGACCTTGACGATGAAGCGGGCGCCCTGCGCGTCGACCTTCCGGAAGAGCGCGGCCAGAATGTTCTTCTTCCCGGCGGCGCCCGATGTCGCCGCCAGCCGTTCGAAGGTCTCGCCCGCCGCCGAGAGGGTGACGTCGCCGCCGGCGCCGGCGTAGAGCTCGGCCACGGCGTCGCCGAGGTCGGCGTACTTCGGGTAGATCTCCCACAGCTCCTCGAGCGTCCGGCCGCGGGCCTCCACCACGGCATCGGCGATGGTCGACCATCCCACGCCGGTGACGCGCTGGTCGCGGCGGGGAAATGGGCGCCCGGAGAAAAAGACGGCGGCGCGCTCGAGGGAGGCGTCGTCGAGCGTGGCCAGATACTCGGCCAGCAGCCGCTCCTTGACGCTCTTCTTCGTGGTGGCGCCGATCTCGTTGGCAACGCGTGTAAAGTCGGAGAGCATGCCGGGCCCGTTCGTATAGAATGCGCGCAAATTACACACCACAAGAGGGTTTGGCGATGAAAACGAGAGTCACGGTCGTCGGCGGGGGGAACGTCGGGGCCACCGTCGCGCAGGGCATCGCGGCGAAGGAGCTGGCCGACGTCGTGATGGTCGACATCATCGAGGGCGTCCCGCAGGGGAAGACGCTCGACCTGATGCAGACCGCCCCCGTCGAGAAGTACGACGCCATCCTGACCGGAACGAACAGCTACGACGGGACGGAGGGGTCCGACGTGGTGGTGATCACCGCCGGCCTGCCGCGCAAGCCGGGGATGAGCCGCGACGACCTCCTCTGGAAGAACGAGGAGATCGTCGCCGGCGTGACGCGCGAGGTGGTGAAGCGCTCGCCCGATTGCATCCTGGTGATCGTCTCGAACCCGCTCGACGCCATGTGCGAGGTGGCCCGCCGCGTTTCGCGCTTCCCGCGCGAGCGGGTGATCGGCATGGCCGGCGTCCTCGACTCGGCGCGCATGCGCTGCTTCATCGCCATGGAGCTGAACGTCTCCGTGGAGAACACGCACGCCTTCGTCCTCGGCGGGCACGGCGACACGATGGTCCCTCTCCCGCGCTACTCCACCGTGGCCGGCATCCCCATCACCGAGCTGATCTCGAACGAGCGCATCGACGCCATCGTGGAGCGGACGCGCAACGGCGGCGCCGAGATCGTCAACCTCCTCAAGACCTCGGCCTGGTATGCGCCGGGGGCCGCCGCCGTGGAGATGGTCGAGGCCATCCTGAAGGACAAGCGGAAGATCCTGCCGTGCGCGGCCTACCTGCAGGGGGAGTACGGCTACGACGGCCTGTACGTCGGTGTGCCGGTGAAGCTCGGCCGCAACGGGCTGGAGCAGATCATCGAGATCGAGCTGACCGCCGAGGAGAAGAAGGCGCTCGATCACTCGGCCGGGGCGGTAAAGGAATTGGTCGAGAAGCTCAAGACTTGATGTCTGGTCGGGCGGGGATACGCCTCCCCTCCCCGCCCGCTTCGCTCGGGATAGATTCTTGAAGCCGAAGTCTCAGGATTCGTCTCTCAGAGTTCAACGCCAAAAGCCGGGCACGGGCGCGGGCACGGGTGGCTCACTCGGTCGGGCGGCGGGATTTGATCAATTTGGTCAGCATCTGTGTGATGCATCCCGAAGCGGCAACCGCGAGTCTTTTCCGGGCCCGAGCCCGAGCCCGAGCCCGGCTTTTGACTCTCAAATTTCAAATATGTTTGGATAGACTTAGTAACCCATGAAGAAGCTCGTCATCGACATCGAGACGGTCGGCGTCCCGTGGGAGGAGCACGACCCCTACGTCCGCGAATACCTGATCA
>DATLEX010000139.1:0-2099 GCA_035525045.1 Thermoanaerobaculia bacterium
CTGGATCGGCGACGCGCAGGGCATCGCCGTCGATCCGAAGAGCGGGATGCGCCTGGGCGGCTCGGACCCGCGCCGGGGCGGCGCGGCCGTCGGATATTGATCAAACAGCAATCGGAGGGAGCATCGATGTTGAAGAGAGAGTCCCTGGCCGCCTGGGCGGCGTCGAAGCGAGAGGGCTTCGAGTCCACCCTGCGCGAGCTGGTGGAGATCCCCAGCGTCTCGGCAGACCCCGACCGGAAGGGCGACGTCGAGCGCTGTGCCGACGCCGCCGCGCGCGTGATCCGCGACGCCGGCGGCACCGCCGAGGTGGTCCGGACCGACGGGCATCCCCTCGTCATCGGCAAGTTCCGCTCCGGCAACGGCGGGCCGGTGGTCACGCTCTACAACCACATGGACGTGCAGCCGGCCTCGCGCGAGACCGAGCCGTGGGAGACCGAGCCGTTCACCTTCACGAAGAAGGGCGACCGCTACTTCGGCCGCGGCACGACCGACGACAAGGGGCCGGCGCTGAGCGCGCTCTGGGGCATCCGCGCCGCGCGCGACGCCGGCGTGCCGCTGAACATCAACGTCCTGTGGGAGCTCGAGGAGGAGATCGGCTCGCCGAACTTCGAGGCCGCCATCCGCTCGCGGGCGAAGGACCTCGCCACCGAGCACGTGATCGTCTCCGACACGATCTGGGTCTCGCGCCAGCGGCCGGCCTGCCCCGCGGGACTGCGCGGCCTGCAGGGGTTCAGCCTGACCCTGGAGATCGGCGAGACCGATCAGCACTCCGGCGTCACCGGGGGGGCGGCGCGCAATCCGATCGGCGAGCTGATGCAGCTCGTCTCCGAGATGTACGACGCCCGGACCGGGAAGGTGAAGATCAAGGGCTTCTACGACGACGTCGTGCCGCCCAGCCGCACCGAGCTGGCCGACTTCCGACGCTCCGGGTTCTCGGTGCGGCAGTTCAAGAAGGACCACCTCTTCAGGAGCATCCGGACGAACAATCCCCTCGACGTGATGAAGCGCATCTGGGCCATGCCCACCTTCGAGGTCCACGGGCTGGTCGGCGGCTATACCGGGCCGGGCATCAAGACCATCATCCCGCCGCGCGCGGAGGTGAAGATCTCCTGCCGGCTGGTCCCTGACCAGGACCCGAAGAAGATCCGCAAGCTCATCCAGAGGTTCGTGAAGAAGCGGAATCCCGACGTGAAGGTGATCGTCGAGCACTCGGCCGAACCCTACCTGGCGCCCACGACCGGCAGGCTGGCCGACGCCGTGCGAGACGCCATGAAGTTCGCCTTCGGGCGCGAGCCGGTGTTCGTCCGCGAGGGGGGCTCGATCGGCGCGGTAGTCTCGATGGAGAAGGTGCTGAAGTGCCCGGTCATGTTCCTGGGGCTCTCCCTCCCCGAGCACGGTTATCATTCGCCGAACGAGAACTACGACTGGGAGCAGGGCTCCAACGGCATGGTCGCGTTCGCCAGGTACTTTGAGATCGTTGGGGGGAAGTAGCCCCATCCCCGCAACCTGCCGCCCTTCCCTTCGTATCCGTCCAAGGAGGTTGCCGATGGAGATTCTCCTCATCGCGTTCATCGGGCTGGTCGTCGTCGGGACGCTGTTCCTCGGCGCCGTGGCCCTGGTCTGGACCATCGCCAAGGCGGCGTTCTGCGTCGCGCTGCTTCCGCTCAAGCTCCTCTTCCTTCCGATCCTGGCCGTGGTCGTGATCGTGAAGGTGGCGGTGGTGATCGCCGTGGTCTCGGCGGTGGCGGCGGTGCTGATCCCGCTGGCGGTGGTCCTGGCGCTCCTGCTGGCCCCGTTCGCGATCCTGGCCGCGCTCACCTGAGGCCGCGCGGGCGGGATTCTTGCTCGGGCTGGAGGGGATGGCGGACCGCAAGCGGGCTCTGGTCGTCGACGACGACTTTCCGATCAGGCTGATGCTGACCAAGATCGTCGAGCGGCAGGACCTCGAGGTCTCTACCCCCTCGACCCGTACTGCCGCTCGTAGTAGGCCTTGAACTCGGCGCTGCGCTCCTTGATGGCGCGCCACCACGGCTCGTTCTCGACGTACCAGCGCACGGTGCGCTCGAGGGCGGTGTCGAAGTCGGTATCGCAGCGGAAGC
>DATLEX010000147.1:0-2330 GCA_035525045.1 Thermoanaerobaculia bacterium
GAGGGGGATCTCGCCGGCGGCCCGAGTGGCGGGCTCGGCGGCCGGACCCGGCTGCGCGGAGGTGTCGATGGCCTTCGGCTGCCGGGCGGGTGAGGGATTCGCGCACATCGCCGGCTGGCAGCACGGTCTCGGTGCGCTGACGCTATCGTCCGCAGCGGCGCAGCACGGCATGGCCGAGTAGGCGTTCGCGATCAGCGCTGCCACCGGCGAGAAGACCGCCAGCACCAGAGCCAGAGCCATTGCGCGCTTCATCTCATCAGTATACGACCAAGTGCCGCCGAGGTTGTGCACCCGGCGATAACAAACCGTGACAGCGGTCACCCGCACCAGACCGCGCTCAGTGCGTCCGGGTGGTCGAGGAGGTAACCGTCTTCCCCGGCGTCGTATTCGATGATCGCACCATCCAGCCGGGACGCCGCCATGCCGTCGAGCGCCACCCGCACCCCCCCGACCTCCACCACCTGGTCCCCCTCACTGGGAGCGTCGGCGTAGCTCAGACGGTAGCCGCTGCCGCCGCATCCGGTGGTGAAGGCGATCCGCAGAAGGCGCCGATCGAGGTCTGTCCGAAGACGCTCGGCCGCGTCAGGAGAGAGGGAGAGGTTCATTCGGCGGCGGATCCATGGACGATGCGCCACTCGGCGTCTTCGCGGCGGAACCAGTCGGGGTCGGACCGGATCAGCTCCAGCTCGCGCTCGAGCTCCACGACGTGGGCTTTCTTCGAGGCGATCAGGTAGATCAGAAAGTTGCGGTCGGCCTGCACCGCCGCGTTCTTCCACTCCGTCAGCTTTCTCTCCATCGTCCGCTCCCGGGCGATGAGGAACTCGGTCGTCTCCCGATAGGAGAGGCTGCCTTCCAGGATGTCCTGGAAGAGGAGGTCACCGCCCAGCGTCACCCGGACGCGGGCGTCGGGGAGCGAGGCGCTCTTCATCTCGATGATATCGCGCGCCTCGCGCTCGTCCTCGGCGAACTGCTTGAATAGCGTTGCGGCCATCGGGTTGGGAAGGTTCTCCGCCAGCTTCTGGAACGTCTTGTACGCCTCCACCGTGTACTGCATCAGGAGGCCGAGGTGCTGCTGACCGAGGCTGCCCTTGGTCGTTTCTGTCGTTGCTGTCATGTCGTTCCTTCTCATTCAATCTTCGCCACCTTCGCCACCACATCCCCCGCCAGCCTGGCCTGGCAGGAGAGGCGATAGGGAGGGTCGAGCTCCTTGTACGTCTCGTCCGGCGTCGGCGGGGTGAGATTCTGCCACCCCTGGCAGACCTCGATCCTGCAGGTCCCGCACGCTCCGTCGCCGCCACAGACGTGGCTGACCTGGACCCCGAGATCCTCGGCGATCGACAGGAGCGTTTTCCCGGCCGGAAAGTCGCCACTCTTCGCCTCGTCTTCAAAGGTCACCCGGGGCATCGATGGGCATTCTAGGGCAAGGAGGGTTCGCGGCTCGGCACGCGGGGCTCGGAGTTTTCGACCCCCGAGCCCTGAGCCCCGAGCCCCGAGCCCCGATCCAGTGCCCGGTGGGCCATGTAGGAACTTCGAACGAGGGGAGCGGACTCGACGTGGCGGAAACCGAGGGCCCGGGCCCTCGTCCCCAGCTCGGAGAACTCCTCGGGGGTGTAGTAGCGGCGCACCGGATGATGCTTCCCGGTGGGCGCGAGGTACTGGCCCATGGTGAAGATGTCGACGCCGCGAGCTCGCAGCTCCCTGGCCACCTCGAGGACCTCGTCTTCCGTCTCGCCGAGCCCGAGCATGATGCTCGACTTGGTGAGCATGCCTTCGAACCGCTCCTGGCCGGCCCATCGGAGGACGTCGAGTGACTGGCGGTATTTCGCGACCGGCCGCACCTGCGGGTAGAGGCGGGGGATGGTCTCGACGTTGTGCGCCAGCACCTCCGGACGCGAGGCGATGACCGTGCGCAGCGCCTCGCGGTTCCCCTCCAGATCGGAGATCAGGAGCTCCACGGCGGCGCCGGTGTGGGCCCGCACGGCCTGGACGGTGCGGGCGAGATGTTCCGCCCCGCCGTCGGGCATGTCGTCGCGATTCACCATGGTGATGACGGCGTGCTTCACGCCCATTCTCTCGACCGCCTCGGCCACGCGTCGCGGCTCGTCGGCGTCGGGCGCGAGCGGCTTTCCCTTGCCGACCGCACAGAAGGTGCAGCGGCGGGTGCAGATCTCGCCCAGGACCATGAACGTGGCGGTGCCGGCGCTCCAGCACTCGAAGATGTTCGGGCAGCGCGCCTCCTGGCAGACCGTGTTCAGGGCCAGGTCGCTCATCAGCCGCGAGACGGGAAGGTGATCGAGGTCGCCCGGAACGCGGATCTTCAGCCAGTCGGG
>DATLEX010000160.1:0-3744 GCA_035525045.1 Thermoanaerobaculia bacterium
AGGATCCCCTGCGGCAAACCGGGCTGCCGGAAGGGGGTCCTTCGCCGTCTTCGCGGCTCAGGATGACACGGGGGTTGCGGCGATGAACATTACGCGTGACGAGGCGCGGCGGATCGCGGAGCTGGCGCACCTCGAGTTCGACGACGCCTCCCTCGACCGGCTTGCCGGCGAGATGACGAAGATCCTCCGGTACATCGACCGGCTCCGTGACGCCGGTGAGGCGCCGGCGGGGACACCGGCGCTGCAAATCCTTCGCGACGACGTCGCGCGTCCCGGGATCGCCCGGGCCGGGATCGAGCGGAACGCGCCGGAGCTGGACCGCGGGTTCTTCGTCGTGCCGAAGGTGATCGAGTGAGCGACGCGAACGACATCGAACGGCTCGACCGCGACATCCACGCGTTCCTGCACATCGCCGGCCCCGCCTCCGGCATCCCCATCGCGGTGAAGGACAACATCGTCACCACCGACATGCCGACGACCTGCGCGTCGCGCATCCTCTCCGGCTTCACCTCGCCCTTCGATGCCACGGCGGTGCAGCGCCTGCGCGAGGCCGGCTTCGCCGTCGCGGGGAAGACGAACCTCGACGAGTTCGCCATGGGCTCCTCGACCGAGCACTCCGCGTTCGGCGTCACGCGCAATCCGTGGGACCTCTCGCGCGTGGCCGGCGGGTCGTCGGGCGGCTCGGCGGCCGCCGTGGCGGCGCGGATGGTGCCGGTGGCCATCGGATCCGACACCGGCGGGTCGGTGCGGCAGCCCGCGGCGTTCTGCGGCGTGGTGGGGCTGAAGCCGACCTACGGCCGTGTGAGCCGCTGGGGACTGGTTGCCTTCGGATCGAGCCTCGATCAGATCGGCACCTTCTCGAAGACCGTCCGCGAGAGCGCCGAGCTGCTGAAGATCATCGCCGGCGCCGATCCTCTCGACTCCACCAGCAGCGCCGAGCCGGTGGACGACTACACGGCGGGCCTCGACGCCGGGGTGAAGGGCCTCCGCGCCGGCATCGTCACCGAGGCCGTGGAGCGATTGCCGGAGGAGATCGGCCGCAACTTCGAGGCGGCGGTGGAGGTGTTTCGCCGCGGCGGGGCGGCGATCGAGCGCGTGAGCATCCCCTCCATCGAGTACGCCATCGCCATCTACTACGTCGTGGCGAACGCGGAGGCGAGCGCGAACCTCTCCCGCTTCGACGGGATCCGCTTCGGGCACCGGAGCCGGCGGGCGAAGACGCTCGACGAGGTCTACTTCGAGTCGCGCGGCGAGGGGTTCGGCGCGGAGGTGAAGCGAAGGATCATGCTCGGCACCTTCGCCCTCTCGGCGGGCTACTACGACGCCTACTACGGCCGCGCCCAGCGGGTGCGGGCCAGGCTCCGCCATGAATTCGACGAGGCCTTCCGCCGCTTCGACGTGCTCCTCACGCCGACGGCGCCGGAGGCGGCCTTCCGCATCGGGGAGAAGATCGACGATCCCCTCTCCATGTACCTCTCCGACGTCTTCACCGTCCCGGCCAACCTGGCCGGGATCCCCGCCGTGGCCGTCCCCTCCGGCTTCGACTCGTCGGGATTGCCCCTCTCCCTGCAGGTGATGGCCCGCCATTTCGACGAGCGGACGATGCTGCGGGCGGCGGCGTTCTATGAGGGGGAGACGGGGTACTGGCGTCGGGCTCCCTCTGTGTAACTCTGTGTCCTCTGTGACTCTGTGGTGAAAAAGCAACCACAGAGTCACAGAGGACACAGAGTTACACAGAGGGTACAATCAGCCCGTGCGCAGGTGGGTGGGTGTCCTCGGTGTTCTCCTCTTCTCGGCGGCGTCCCTCCTCGCCAACCCGATCCCCAGAGACGCGATCGCGGTCGTTCGCCTCGACGGCGAGATGCGCGGCATCCTGACGCGCGACTACGAGATCGAGGTCGTCCTCCAGCCCCATCCCGGCGACGCCTGGACCCGCCTGGCCCTCCGCGTGACCGGCGACGCCTCCCGATGGGAGGAGATCGCCCAGTACAACGGCGCCGACGACAATCTGCGGGCCGGGCAGCCGGTGCGCGTCCCCTATGCGCTGCTCCGGGCGAACCTGCAGCGCGAGATCATCCAGACGCTCTTCCCGGCCGACAAGCCCGGCGAAGGCGGATGGAGTCACACCGTCGTCGCCGGCCGCGGCATCGAGGGGGAGACGCTCTGGCAGATCGCGGAGTGGTTCACCGGCGACGGCGGGAACTACACCGCCATCCGGAAAGCCAATCCGGCCCAGGGACTCTCGACCCGCAAAGGGGACGTGATCCTCATTCCGCAACGGTTGCTCACCGCCGCATTCGGTGGTGGGAGGGAGGGTGAGAATGTACCGACGACGGCAGCGGAAGTTCGGAAACCGGGCCACGGTCCGGCTCAGCGTTCAACAGCGGATGAGGATGCTCTGGAGGCGGCGATGGCTGCTGCTTCCGTGGGACCTCCGTCGCTGAGCTATGAGCGCCATGCTTCCGAACCGTACGCCGTCTACCGGTTGCAGAAAGGGGAGGCCCTCTACTCCTCGGTTGCGATCCGCTTCACGGGGCGCGTCTACGCGAAGGACGTCAACGACGTCATCGAGCGCATCGTCAGCCTGAACGGCATCGAGGACGTCTCGCGTCTACCCGTCGGATACAAGGTGAAGATCCCGATGGATCTGCTCCTTCCGGAGTACCTGCCGGCCGGCGACCCCGCCCGCCTCGCCTCCGAGGCGGCGCGGCGGGCCAGCGCGCAGCACGCCCGGCGGACCAGGGCCAGGAACCTCACCGGCGTGCACGTGATCCTCGACGCCGGGCACGGCGGCCGCGATCCCGGCACGGCCTACGGCGAGCTGTGGGAGTCGACCTACGTCTACGACGTGGCCTGCCGGCTGAAGGAGCTGCTGGAGAAGAAGAGCGGCGCGAAGGTGTCGATGACCACGCGCTCGAAGCGGATCGGCTTCATGCCCTCGCGCACCGACGGGATCCGCAACCAGGTCGATCACTACGTGCAGACCTCGCCGCGCTACGACCTGGAGGACGCCATCGTCGGCGTGAACCTCCGCTGGTACCTGGCCAACTCGCTCTACCGGAAGACGGTGCAGGGAGGGACCTCGAAGGAGAAGGTGGTCTTCATCTCCATCCACGCCGACTCGCTGCACCCCTCGCTGCGCGGCGCGATGGCCTACATTCCCGGCGGCCGGTTCGTGAAGGGGAAGTACGAGAAGAGCGAGCCGATCTACCTGGCGCGGGCGGAAGTCCGCGAACGGCCGGCGGTGCGCCAGTCGGAGTCGGAGGCGCTGGCGGCGGAGGGCCTCTCCCGCGACCTGGCGGCGTCGATCATCCGCTCCTTCGAGCAGAGCGGACTGCAGGTCCACCCCTTCAACCCGGTGCGCGACAACGTCGTGCGGGAAGGGCGGGAGTGGGTGCCGGCCATCATCCGCTACAACGTCGTCCCGACGCGGCTCCTCCTGGAAGTCGGCAACCTCGGCAACAAGAAGGACCGCGAGCTGATCCGCACCCGCAAGCACCGCACCCAGCTCGCCGAGGCCATCTACCGCGGCCTCACCGACTTCTACACGCAGGACGCGCCGGGGCGTGGGGTGGTGGCGTCGTCACGGTAGAAGGAGGGCTCGGGGGTCGTCCGCGGCCGCTCAGGCCTGGGCAGCACCTCCGAGCCCCGAGCCCCGAGCCCTCATGTCAACCGGTGCAGGGCGATCGCGCCGACTGCCGCCAGCAGCAGCGCCAGCAGCGCGAGACCGGCGGGGGTCGACAG
>DATLEX010000176.1:0-2028 GCA_035525045.1 Thermoanaerobaculia bacterium
CGGAGATGCCCATGATCAGGTAGATGGACGTGGATTGCCCGGGAACCGCCTGCGGGAAGACGCCGTAGGAGAACGACCAGAGGATGAGGAAGAAGATGATGAACCACGACAAGTCGATGCGTATCTCGAAGCCGAGGATCCGGGCGAGGCGGAAGCCGCCGAGGCGAGTTGCCATCGTTATCGACTCATCTCCGTCCGTTCATCCCCCCGATCCCCTCAACGAAGCATAGACCAGTCGGCGCAGGATGGGATCGATCTCGATGCCGCCGTACGGCATGTACTGGGTCCACGTGAAGGCGATGATCTCCTGCGCGGGGTCGATCCAGAAAAATGTATTGGCTGCGCCTCCCCAGACGAGGGTGCCCTGGAACGGCCCGTCGACGGCGACGCCGAAGCCGAGTCCGAAGCCGTGGTCGGCGAAGACGAGCGGTCCGACGGCGATCGGGATCAGCGACTCGGGGAGCTGGTTCGAGCGCATCGCCCGGACGGTCTCCGGGCGCAGGATGCGGACGCCGTCCAACTCGCCTTCGTTCAGCAGCATTTGGCAAAAGCGCAGGTAGTCCGCCGCTGTGGAGGCGAGTCCGCCGCCACCCGATAGCCAGACCGGAGTGCTCGTGGACGCCCCTCCCGCCTCCGTCAAGGCGAGATCATCACCACTCCCGGCATAGACCGCGGTGAAGCGGTGCTGCTGCTCGGCCGGCACCTGGAACCCGGTGTCGACCATGCCGAGCGGCTCGAAGATGCGCTCGCGGAAGAAGGCGTCGAGCGGCTGGCCGGACACGATCTCGATGACCCGGCCGAGGATGTCGGTCGACACGCTGTAGTTCCACACGGAACCCGGGTCGCCGAGCAGCGGCAGCGCGGCGACCTGCTCCACGAAGCCGGCCAGTCCGGCAGGGGGCGCCATGAGCACCCCGGCGGCGCGGTACACCGAATCGACCGGCGTCTCGCCGAACAAGCCGTACGTCAGACCGGACGTGTGGGTGAGCAGATGCTTCACGGTCATCGCCTGCGCGGGCGCGCGCCGGCCGCCGCCCGGCTGGTAGACCTGCACGCTGGCGAAGGAGGGGATGTACTTCGAGACCGGATCCTCGAGCCGGAGCTGCCCGGCCTCGACCAGCACCATCGCCGCCACGCTCGTGATGGGCTTCGTCATCGAGAAAATGCGGAAGATGTCGTTCGGCTTGAGCGGCTCCCCGGGGACCCGATCGCCGACCGCCTCCCAGTGCACGATGCGACCGTTGCGCGCCACGAGCGTCATGATCCCGCCGGTCCGGCGAGAATCGATGAGCTGCTGCATGATCGGGGCGATGCTGTCGAGGACGGCGCTCGCCATGCCGACGTCTTCGGGCGAGGCGTGCTCGAGGCTCGATGCAGGGGTGACCGCCGCTTCGGGCGCACGGGCGCACGAGAGCAGGAGGACCAGGGAGAGAGTAAGGAAACGCATCATATCACATCCTCGCCTATCTGAAGATCCCCCGCGCCACCTTGTCGAAGTCACGGGCGGCCTCCTCCTCGAGGGCGTGCCGGCCGTCCTGCACCTGGCGGACGCCGTTGACCCAGACGTCGGTCACGATCTCAGTGGGCGCGGAGAGCGTGATCAGCGCGGCCAGGCAGGTGTCATCCCAACCCGCGAGGGAGCGGTGCCCGAGATCGATGGCCACGAAGTCGGCGAGTGCGCCCTCGGCGATGCGGCCGGCGGGCAGGCCGAGTGCGCGCGCGCCGGTGGCGGTCGCGCATTCGAGGAGCACGCCGGCGACCTCTTCGGTGCCGGTGTCGGTGGTTGCGGCCAGGACGAGGCGGCGGCCGCGTCGCAGGCGTTCGTGGTACTCGAGGCACCGGACCTCCTCGAGCGGGTCGATGACGGTCTGGCTGTCGGAGCCGATCGCGATGTCGACGCCGGCGCCGAGCATGTCGGCGGCGCGGAGGATGCCGTCGCCGAGGTCGCGCTCGGTGGTGGGGCATGCGCAGACGGTGGCGGATGCGCGGCCGAGCATCAGGACTTCCGCGTCGCTGATGTGGGTGGCG
>DATLEX010000178.1:0-2039 GCA_035525045.1 Thermoanaerobaculia bacterium
AAGGTGGTGAAGGGACTGCCGATGGGCCTGGCCGAGGCGGCCGAACGCGCCGTGCGGCAATGGAAGTTCCGTCCCGGGACGCTGAACGGGCAGCCCGTGGACGTGATCTTCAACCTGACGGTGCACTTCAAGCTGGATTAGGTGCTTTGTGTCGATCTGGATTTCTGAATGACTTAGATCTTCCTGGCGATCGACTTCGCCTGGAGGAAGAGTCCGAGGTAATCGCGGCCGCCGGCCTTCGAGTCGGTGCCCGACATATTGAAGCCGCCGAAGGGGTGCACGCCGACGAGGGCGCCGGTACATTTCCGGTTCAGGTAGAGGTTGCCGACGAAGAATTCTTCGCGGGCGCGGTCGAGCTTCTCCTCGTTGTCGGTGAAAACCGCCCCGGTGAGTCCGTACTGCGTGTCGTTGGCGATGCGCAGCGCGTCGTCGAAATCCTTCGCCTTGATGACGGCCAGGACCGGGCCGAAGATCTCCTCCTGGGCGATGGTGGCGCGCGGATCGACGTCGGCGATCACCGTCGGCTCGACGTAGAAGCCGTCCTTCGCCTCGACGCCGCCGCCGGCGAGGAGGCGCCCCTCCTTCGCCCCCTTCTCGATGTACTCCTTGATCTTCTTCATGGCCTTCTCGTTGACCACGGGCCCGACCTGCGCCTCGGCGCTCTCGGGCGGCGCGATGCGGAGCTTCCTGGTCTTCTCCACGACCATCGGCACGAACTCGTCGTAGATCGCCGCGTCGACGATCAGGCGAGAGCAGGCCGAGCACTTCTGCCCCTGGTACCCGAAGGCCGAGGCCACGACCGCCGCGGCCGCCTCGTCGAGGTTCGAGGTCTCGCGGTCGACGACGATGGCGTCCTTCCCTCCCATCTCCACGATCACCCGCTTGATCCAGAGCTGTCCCTTCGGGACCTTCGCCGCTCCCTCGTTGATGTGCAGCCCGACCTCCTTCGATCCGGTGAAGGCGATGAATCGCACCTTCGGATGCTGGGTCAGCGGATCGCCCACCTCGGCGCCCGACCCGCTGAGGAAATTCACGACGCCGGGAGGCATGCCCGCCTCCTCGAGGAGCGCGAAGAAGCGGTAGGCGATCCACGGCGCGTCGGACGAGGGCTTGAGCACCACCGTGTTCCCGGCGACGACGGCGGCGGTGGTCATCCCGGACATGATCGCCAGCGGGAAGTTCCAGGGGGGGATGACGGCGCCGGCGCCGAGGGGGATGTAGACGAGCTGGTTCTGCTCCGACTCGATGCGCGTCACCGGATGCTCGCCGCCCCAGCGATAGGCCTCGCGGGCGTAGAACTCGAGGAAGTCGATGGCCTCGGCGGTGTCGGCGTCGGCCTCCGGCCAGGTCTTCCCGACCTCGTAGATCATCGTGGCGGAGAACTCGTGCTTGCGCCGGCGCAGCAGCTCGGCGGTCTTCAGGAGCAGCCCGGCCCGGACCGCGACCGGCTGGCGCTTCCACGTCTCGAATGCATCGAAGGCCGCCTGCACCGCCTCCTCGACGTGCTCCTTCTTCCCCTTCTGAAATCTTCCGACCACCTGCTCCTTGTGCGCGGGGTTGATGGAGTCGAAGGTGGCGAGGCCGGTGATGCGCCGCCCGCCGGCGACGAGAGGATACTCGCGCCCCAGCTCTCCCCTCACCTTCTCCAGGGCCGACTCCATGGCCGAGCGGTTCTCGGGAGCGGTGAAATCGGTGAGAGACTCATTCTTGAACTCGGTGAGGGTCATTTGTCTGAGATCCTTTCCTTTGGGCGTTAACCGTTAATAACGGTTAACGTGTCTAGCACCCCGTTTGCACGGGGGCGCGGGCGAGACGCGGAATGTTATCGAAAACGATTCGCAGAGCAAGGATCGCGCTCAGCTGCCTGCTCGTGGCCGGCTGCCAGCTCACCACGCGGCCGGTGACCGAGCGCGCCCCCCGCACGGAGGTGAATCTCGCCTTCGCCGTCGAGGACAACCTGCTGCGGCTCTCCACCGTCACGATCGACGGGCGCCCCGGCCGCTTCTTTCTCGGGTCGGCTCATGGCCGGACCCTCCTCA
>DATLEX010000157.1:0-8902 GCA_035525045.1 Thermoanaerobaculia bacterium
CGGCGGGTGACTTCGAATCCGTCCATCACCGGCATCCGGTAGTCGATGACGAAGGCGTCGGGAATGATGGAGGAGGCGAGAGCCAGGCCCTCTTCGCCGGACTGGGCGGGAGCCACGTCGAAGCCGCGCCGCTCGAGGAACCGCCGCGTGACCTGCAGATCGTTGGCGTTGTCGTCGATGATGACAATGCGCTTTCGCTTGTCCATGGAACGGATCGGTAGCTTAGCAGTTACGCTTGGGGCGCATGAAGCTCATCGCCGGCCTCGGAAACCCCGGTCCCCAGTACGAGAAGACGCGCCACAACGCCGGCTGGCGCGTGGTCGACGCCTTCGCCGCCAAATTCCGCATCGCCGTCACCGTTCACGAGAAGAATTCGCTCACCGGCAGCGGCCGCGTAGCCGGCGGGAGCGTTCTGGTGGCCAAGCCGCTCACCTTCATGAACCTCTCCGGCGATGCCGTACGTCTCCTGGTGCAGGCCTACACCGACTCGCCGCAGGATCTGATCGTGGTCTACGACGAGGTCGACCTGCCGGTGGGAACCCTGCGCATCCGCCCCGGCGGGTCCGCCGGAACGCACAACGGGATGCGCTCGGTCATCGCCGCGCTGGGCCGGGAGGACTTTCCCCGCCTGCGCATCGGTGTGGGCGGTGGCGGCGAGTACGGACGCCTTCGCGACTACGTCCTGGACGAGTTCACGCCGGAGGAGATCCCCCTCATCGACCGCAGCGTGGAGCGGGCCGTGGACGCGCTCGTCCTCTTCTGCCGCGGCGACGTGCGCCGGGCCATGAACGAGTTCAACCGCGAGGAGGAGCCCCTGTCATCGGAATGACGGCCTCTGATACGCTCCCACTCCCATGACCCAGATCCACACGGTCGGCGAATTGCGCGAGTCCGGTTACGTCGTCCGGTCGGTCAAGGACGAGATGCGGGCCAACCTGCTGGCCATGCTCCGCCGGGGCGAGTCCACCTTCCCCGGGATCCACGGCTACGAGCGGACGGTGATCCCCGCCATCCAGAACGCCGTCCTCTCGAAGCACGACATCATCCTTCTGGGGCTGCGGGGGCAGGCCAAGACGCGGATCCTCCGCTCGCTGACCGCGCTGCTCGACGAGTCGGTGCCGGTGATCGCCGGCTGCGAGATCAACGACTCTCCCTTCCTGCCGTCGTGCAAGAGATGCCGGCGGCTGGCAGCCGAGCAGGGCGACGAGCTCCCGCTGAGCTGGATCCGGCGCGAGGAGCGCTATCGCGAGAAGCTGGCCACGCCCGACGTCACGGTGGCGGACCTGGTCGGCGACATCGATCCGATCAAGGCCGCCAACCAGCGCCTCACCTACGCCGATGAAGAGGTCATCCACTACGGGATCATCCCCCGCACGAATCGCGGCGTCTTCGCCATCAACGAGCTCCCGGACCTCGCCCCCCGCATTCAGGTGGCGCTGCTGAACATCCTCGAGGAGCGCGACCTGCAGATCCGCGGGTTCCCCATCCGCATTCCGATGGACGTGGTCCTGGTCTTCAGCGCCAACCCGGAGGACTACACCAGCCGCGGGAACATCATCACCCCGCTCAAGGACCGCATCGCCTCGCAGATCCTGACCCACTACCCGCAGAACGTGAGCGTGGCCCGGCGCATCACCGAGCAGGAGGCGTGGCTCGACCGCGAGACGAAGGCCACCGTCGAGATCCCGCTCTACGTTCGCGACCTGGTGG
This sequence comes from Thermoanaerobaculia bacterium, assembly GCA_035525045.1. Taxonomy (GTDB): domain Bacteria; phylum Acidobacteriota; class Thermoanaerobaculia; order Gp7-AA8; family Gp7-AA8; genus DATLEX01. The sequence continues at coordinate 1,711 of DATLEX010000157.1, forward strand.
AGAGCATCGCCTTCGCCGCGCGCGAGTCGGAGCTTGTCGATCAGTCGTCCGGCGTCTCGGCCCGCCTGAGCATCTCCGCGGTGGAGCTGCTGCAGTCGAACCTGGAGCGGCGCGCCGCGATCACCGGCGACCGTTTCGTCTTCCCCCGCCTCTCGGACCTGGCCATGCTCCTCCCGGCCATCACCGGCAAGGTGGAGATGGTGTACGAGGGCGAGCAGCAGGGAGCGGAGGTCGTGGCGCGCAAGCTGATCGGCACGGCCGTGGCCAGGCTCTTCGAGCAGAAGTTTCCGCCGGTGGAGCGGGCGGGGCGGACGCAGGAGCGGGAACGGCGGGGCTACGGCGAGGTCGACCTGGAGGACCTCGACGACGCCTTCGCCGGACGGCGCAGGAAGAGTGGAGCGCGCGCGACTCCATCCGGGCGGGAAAGCGGCGGCGAGGAGGGCGGCTCTCCCACGGCGTCCGAGCCTGCCTACGACTCGATCCTGGCCTGGTTCGTCGAGGGGAACAAGATCACCCTCTCCGACGAACAGCCGTTCGCCGTCTACTTCGCGGAACTGAAGCGGGTCCCCCGCCTCGCCGACACGGCGGCAAAGTACGTGCAGGCCTCCCGCGACGAGGAGCTCGCATTCTGGATGGAGTTGATCCTGGAGGGACTCCACCAGGCGCTGCGCCTGGCGCGGGAGGACCTCGACTCCACGATCACCTTCCGGGAGCTGATGAAATTCAACGTGCTGAGGACGGTGAAGTGATGAAGAAGTTGTTCCTGGTCGCGGTTGCGATCGCCCTGGCCTGCCAGCAGACCACCGAGGCCCCGACGACCACCGGCGAGCCCGCGGCGCCGAAGACGCCGCACTCCTACGCCCGCCCCGACGAGGCCGCCGTCGAGCACCTGACGCTCGACCTCGACGTCGACTTCGCCAGGAACCAGCTCGCCGGCACGGCGACGCTGCGCATCCGCAACAGCGGGAACGCGAACAAGCTGGTTCTCGATGCGCGCGACCTCACCATCAACCGCGTCACGCGCGACGACGGCGCCGCCGCCCCGTTCAGGGTCGGCCAGGCCGCGGGGACCTTCGGCGCGCCGCTGGAGATCGACATCACCCCGCAGACCAGGTCGGTCTCCATCGAGTACGCCACCAGCCCCAACGCCGCCGCGCTGCAGTGGCTCGAGCCGGCGCAGACGGCCGGGAAGAAACATCCCTTCCTCCTCTCCCAGTCGCAGTCGATCCTCGCCCGCACCTGGGTCCCCATCCAGGACACGCCGCAGGTGCGCTTCACCTACGAGGCCACCGTGCGCGTTCCGCGGGAGCTCATGGCCGTCATGAGCGCGGAGAATCCGACCCGCAAGACGGCGGACGGCGTCTACAAATTCAGCATGCCGCAGGCGATCCCGTCGTATCTGATGGCCATCTCCGTGGGCGATCTCACGTTCCGGTCGCTCGGACGGAACACCGGCGTCTATTCCGAGCCATCGGTCATCGATCGCGCCCACCGCGAGTTCGCCGATACGCAGAAGATGATGGCCGCGGCGGAGGAGTTGTACGGCCCCTACCGATGGGGCCGCTACGACATGCTGGTCCTGCCGCCGAGCTTTCCCTTCGGCGGGATGGAGAACCCGCGCCTGACCTTCCTCACGCCGACGATGATCGCCGGCGACCGATCCCTCGTCTCGCTCATCGCCCATGAGCTCGCGCATTCGTGGTCGGGCAACCTCGTCACGAACGCCACCTGGAACGACTTCTGGCTCAACGAGGGCTTCACAACCTACATCGAGCGCCGCATCAGCGAGAAGCTCTACGGGCGGGAGCATGCGGAGATGCTCTGGACCCTCGGCCTCAAGGATCTCCGCGACGACTTCGCGGAGCTGCCGCCCGGCATGCAGAGCCTCTACGTCGACCTGGCGGGGAAGGACCCCGACGAGGGTCTGACCCAGGTCCCCTATGAGAAGGGGGCGCTCTTCCTCCGCCTGATCGAGGAGACGGCCGGCCGGGAGGCGTTCGATGCCTTCCTCCGCCGCTACTTCGACGACTTCGCGTTCCAGACCATGACCACCGAACGCTTCCTGCAGCTCCTGCGCGAGCGCCTGCTGGTGCCGAACGGCATCGACGAGGGGAGGCTGCAGATCGAGGCCTGGGTCCACGGTCCCGGGCTGCCGCCGAACGCGCCGCAGCCGCGCTCGGAAGCGTTCGTCAAGGTGGAGCAGCAGGCCGCGGCCTTCGCCGGCGGCGCGTCGGCCGGCTCGTTGCAGACCCGGAACTGGACCACGCAGGAATGGCTGCACTTCCTCCACGCGCTGCCGCGGGACCTCGGCCCGCAGCGGATGAAGCAGCTCGATGACCGCTTCAACTTCACGCGCAGCGGGAACAACGAGATCCTGGCGGCCTGGCTCGACCTGGCCGTCGAGAACCGCTACGAGCCCGCGTATGCGGCGCTGGAGCGCTTCCTCACCTCGCAGGGCCGCCGCAAGTTCCTGAGGCCGCTCTATACGCGGCTGGCTGCGACGCCGGAGGGGCTGGAGCGGGCCCGCGCGATCTACGCGAAGGCGCGCCCGACTTATCACAGCGTGTCGACCCAGACCATCGACGAGATCCTGAAGTGGCAGCAGTAGTGGGAGGGCTACAATCCTCCGCATGGTGAGAGTCGCGGCAGAGATTCCGGGCGAGCTGGCCCGGCAGATCGACCGGATCATCCGCGACGGCTGGTTCCCCGACCAGGAGACCGTTCTCCGGGAGGCGCTCAGCCAGTTCGTCGACGCGAAGTCGTTCCTCGGCGACTCGCCGCGCATGCTGCACCGCTTCGCCGCCGACGCCTTGAACGACTCGAAGCCGGAGACCGCGCTGCGCTTCGTCAGCCGCGGGCTGTCGTTGCTCTCCTCGAGCGAGATCACCGACTTCACGCTCTACCAGGCCCTGGTCGAGCTGCGCGTGCAGGTCCTCCTGGTCCTCGGCCGCCAGCAGGACGCCGTCGCCTCGCTCGAGGAAGCGCGGGAGAAAATGCCGAACAATCCGGCCATCGCCAAGTGGCTGGAGAAGCTGGCCGTTAACCGTTAACCGTTAACCGTTAACCGAAGGTACTAAGTCGTGGCTGTTGAGCGTGGAACTTTTTGTACTAATACGATCGAGATATTGTTCTAGCACGAACACGGTAGTCGGTTAACGGTTAACGGTTAACGAACATGCGCCACCGCTACAGCTACCTCGATCCCGACCTCATCCGGCAGATCCTCGCCGAGATGGGCCTCCGCCGGCTCTTCAATCACCTTCTGCTGCAGACGGGGGGTGACGTGGAGGAGGCGATGCGCTGGATGCGTGCGCTGCAGGAACGGGGGCTCATCGATCCGGACGTCGACCTCGAGGCGTTCTTCGCCAGGCTGGCCGAAGAGAACGTCATCGGGCAGGACGCGAACGGCAACCTGGTCCTGGCCGCGGGAGGGGAGCGGCAGATCCGCCGCGACGCCCTCGACGAGATCTTCGGCGGCCTCGACAAGTCCGCCGCCGGCTACCACTCGGTGGCCAACGCGGGGCAGGGGAGCGAGCGGCTCACCGAGACGCGACCGTACCAGTTCGGCGACGACCCGATGTCGCTCGATTCGGTGCGCACGCTGCAGAACGCCATGAAACACAGCGATCCGGCGGACCCGATCACACTCAGCGAGGACGACCTGGAAGTCTTCGAGACCGAGCACAACTCGAGCTGCGCCACCGTGGTCATGATCGACATCTCGCACTCCATGACCCTCTACGGGGAGGACCGCATCACCCCGGCTAAGAAGGTGGCCCTGGCGCTGACGGAGCTGATCCTCACCAAGTACCCGAAGGACTCGATCGACGTGCTGCTCTTCGGCGACGACGCCGTCGAGGTCCCGATCTCCGAGATCCCTTACGTCAAGGTCGGGCCGTATCACACGAATACGAAGGCAGGGCTGGAGCTGGCGCAGCGGATCCTCCGCCGGCGGAAGCACAACAACAAGCAGATCTTCATGATCACCGACGGCAAGCCCTCCGCGCTCGACGAAGGGGGGCACCTCTACACGAACTCGTTCGGCCTGGACATGAAGATCGTGAACCGCACCCTGGAGGAAGCGGACCGCTGCCGGCGCGCCGGGATCCCCATCACCACGTTCATGCTGGCCACCGATCCGCTCCTGGTGAACTTCGTCGAGCAGCTTTCGAAGATCAACCGCGGCCGGGCCTTCTACTCCTCCCCCGACCGTCTCGGCGAATACATCCTGGCCGACTACATCCGCAACCGCCGCAAGTTCGTGCACTGAGGATGCGGCAGGAATCGACCTCCCGCGCCGGTCTGTTCTGCCGGTCGATGCGCGCTCTCCTCGCCCTCGTTCTGCTTGCTCCCGCGGCCCTGGCGAACGACTCCAGCTACACGACGATCCAGTCGGGATCGACGGCCACGCCGGTTCACGATCGCGGCATCCGCGGAGAAGGGCAGATCATCGCCGTCCTCGATACCGGCGCCGACTGGACGAGCTGCTACTTCGCCGAGGCCGACGGCTCCCGGCCGCCGGTCAACACCGGGACGCAGTTGGGGGGGCTGGAGTGGCGGAACATCGACCTCTCGCGCCGGAAGATCGTCGCCTACAACTTTCTCTTCTCCTGCGATCAGTTCCCCTACAGCAGCGGATGTGACGATCCGGACGCCGCCGATGCCTGGGACAACCACGGACACGGCACGCACGCCGCCGGTGCCGCCGCCGCAGACAAGGGGACGCCGCTCGTCCACGACGAGGGCGACGCCGTCGCGCCGGGGGCGAAGCTCGTCATCCAGGACGGCGGATACACCGGCGGCGACGCCTGCTCGCACCGCCCCGGATTCGGCTGCCCCGTCTTCATCACCCCGATCCTCGACCAGGCTTACCGGCAGGGTGCGCGCATTCATTCGAACTCATGGGGAGACCGGCAGGGTTTCGCCGACTCTCCTCCCACCGCGAACTACTCGCAGTCCGCCTACGACGTCGACGCCTTCGTCTGGAACCACCCCGACATGCTCCTGGTCTTCAACACGGGCAACTACCCCGGTCCCGATTTCCGCCCCGGTGCGCTCCCGCCGGAGAGCACCGTATCGGCGCCAGGATCGGCGAAGAACACGCTGCAGGTCGGCGGGACGCGCGGATATTCCGGCCAGAAGGACGACGTACTCGCGGATTTCAGCGCCATCGGCCCGACGCGCGACGGGCGGATCAAGCCGGACGTGGTCGGGCCGGCTTACGTCTCCGCCGCGCATCCCGGCTCCTGCCTGGCCACTGAACAGGAAGGCACCTCCTGGGCGGCGCCGACGATCGCCGGCGCCGCGGCCCTGGTCCGGCAGTACTACATGGAGGGGTTCTATCCCGGCGGCGCCGGCAATCCGGTCAACCGCCGCAATCCGAGCGCGGCGCTCCTGAAGGCGACGATCATCGCCGCCGCGCGCCACGTCCCCGGACGCGTCACGCGCTCGAGCCTCTACGACACCGAGCCCGTCCCCTCCTACGAGCAGGGATTCGGGTTCCCGGTCCTCGACGACGCGCTCTACTTCGCGGGCGACCGGCGGCGGCTTCGCGTCTACGATGTCCAGTCCCTCCACGGGCTCCAGGAAGGGGAGGGGGTGGCCACCACGCTCGAGGTCCGCGCCGGGAGCGAGCTGAAGGCGGTCCTGGTCTGGACCGATCCTCCGGGACGGGTGGCTGGGATCGGCGACGCCACGCCGCAGCTCGTCAACGACCTCGACCTTCTGCTGATCACACCGCAGGGGACGCCGATCCACGGCAACGACCGGCTGCATCCCGGCCAGCCCGACCGGCTGAACAACGTCGAAGCGATCACCATCGAGAGCCCGGAGGAGGGAAGGTATTCGATCGCCGTCTCCGCTGCCCGGATCGGGCAGGGGACACGGCAGGGCTACGCGCTCGTGATCACCGGCGACTTCGCCGAGCCGCTCCCCCGCCGCCGCGCCGCCGGCCGCTGAGCGGCTGCTATCATCGCCCGCCAATGCTCGCTCGTGAGTACCTCCGCGAACATGCGGACGAATACCGGACTGCTCTGAAGAACCGCGGCTGGAGCGGCGATCTCGACCGCTTCCCCGATCTCGACGCCGAACGGCGCCGGGTCATCGTCGAGGTCGAGTCGCTGAAGAACCGGCGCAACGCGGCTTCGCAGGAAATCGCCACGCTCAAGAAGAACAAGCAGGACGCCGGCGCGCAGGTCGAGGCCATGAAGCGCGTCGGGGAGAAGATCAAGGTCCTCGACGCCCGGCTGGCGGAGATCGAGGACGAGCTGCAGGGCCTCGAGCTCTCCTTTCCGAACGTTCCCCACCCCTCCGTCCCGGTCGGGCCGGACGAGTCGGCCAATCGCCTCGAGCGCACCTGGGGCGAGAAACCGCGCTTCCAGTTCACCCCCCGCCCTCACTGGGAGATCGGCGAGTCCCTCGGCATCCTCGATTTCGACCGGGCTGCGAAGATCACCGGAGCGCGCTTCACCGTTCTGTTCGGGGCCGCCGCGAAGCTGAGCCGGGCCCTGATGGCGCTGATGCTCGATCTCCACGAGGACCAGGGATACCGCGAGGTCCTTCCTCCCTTCATCGTCAACGCGGAGTCGCTGCGCGGCACGGGCCAGCTGCCGAAGTTCGGCGACGATCTCTTCAAGCTGGAGGGGAAGGAGTACTACCTGGTGCCGACGGCGGAGGTGCCCGTGACGAACCTCCACCGCCACGAGTTCCTCGAGGCGGAGCGGCTTCCGCTGCGGTACACGGCATACACGCCCTGCTTCCGCGCCGAAGCCGGCGCGGCGGGAAAGGACACGCGCGGCCTGATCCGCCAGCACCAGTTCGAGAAGGTCGAGCTGGTGAAGTTCACCATGCCCGAGCAGTCGTGGGACGAGCTCGAGACGCTCACCACCGACGCCGAGGCCGTGCTGCAGGCTCTCGGCCTCCACTATCGCGTGGTCACGCTCTCCACGGGCGACATGAGCTTCGCCTCGGCCAAGACCTACGACATCGAAGTGTGGCTGCCGGGCCAGGAGACCTTCCGCGAGATCTCCTCCTGCTCGAACTTCACCGACTTCCAGGCGCGGCGCGCCGCGATTCGCTACCGGACGGCGGACAGCAGGACCGGCTTCGTGCACACGCTGAACGGGTCGGGGCTCCCGCTCGGCCGGACGCTGGTGGCGGTGCTCGAGAATTACCAGCAGGCGGATGGGTCGGT
>DATLEX010000219.1:0-5499 GCA_035525045.1 Thermoanaerobaculia bacterium
CCCTGCAGGAAGGTTATACCGGCCGCGCGATCGCGCAGGGGCAGGCAGTCCTTGTCAATAGAACGTATCGCGGAGAAGTCTTAGTGGCCACGGCTCTCGACTCCGAGGGGCGCTTTCAATTTGACCGGTTGGCCGAGCCGCCAAAGACCGAACGTCTTTACCTTGCCTGGCGGCGCGAGGGTGACTCGGGTCGGGAGCCTCTCTTCGCCAGGTCGAGCCCCGACCGATATGACTACCATGAAGTCAAGCAGGAAGTGTTTGAGGCCCCGACAGATGTGGACTTCGGGACCGTCAAGGTGTGGCCTCGCGATTCCGCGGTCGAGTTGTACGGTTCGGTCTGCAGGACTGGACAACCCGTCAGTGCGGTGCCGGACAAAAGCGGCGTGATGGTCCTGATCAGGTACGACAAGGGAAAGGACTTCTCGGAGTTCTATAACTCGACGGGAGTTTCAAAGGCCTGGCCTCAGGGATGGAACGGGGTGGTCTGCATTACCGAGTCCACCAAAAAGGTGGGCCGCTACAGGATCGCCGACCCTCAGGATTTCGTCGATCATTATCGTGAACTGGATGCCTACGATAAACTCTGGTCCGTTCAGGTCATCCGTCTTCCGGATGGCGAGACCTTTCGCACCTCGATTGCGGCATCCCCTCCCAAAGAGGCCACGGTGCGCAGTTACCACGACAGGGTCAGTGGAGATCCCATGCCCCGGCTGCAGCAGTGGCTGCAAGGTCTGGCCCGATAGTCTCGGCGGACGCTGCGATCGCATCTATCTCTGTGCCCTCTGTGTCTTTTGTGGTGAATCCTTCCGCCGCCATCTTCCGTGAGGCTCAGAGGCAGGGGCGTTCGGGGCGCGTAGCCCTCCGGCGCCCTCCCGCCGGTGCTGGCGGCTGCAGCTCGTACGCTCCCATGTCCACCACCGGCGCCCCGCCGGCGCCGCTGTCGGTCACGGTGGGATCATCGATGAACCGCGGCCGGCCGTCGAGGTCGCCCGCACCCGGCTCCTCCAGGGCTTCGTTGTTGCCGGCGTCGATTCCGGCAGAGCCGGGCAGCAGACGGTAGTCGCACGGCGTCGAGCCGGCGAACATCACCGGAAGATCGATGTTGCCCTCGCCGGCCATCCCCCCTTCGACGTTGCTGAACGTCACAGTGGCCGCGGCCTCGGGGTGGCGGAGGTCGATGACGATCTGCTCGGCACCACGGTTGCCGCGGACGATGGAATTCACGACGTGCATGGAACCGGCCGGCGAGTTCGGCAAGCCGTCGGGCACGTCGATCCGAAAGTGAGCGCCGAACGGCTCGTTGTCGACGATCGTGCAGTTGACGAGTCTCGTTTCTCCACCCTCGCACGAGGCGGCGCTCACGCCACCTCCGCTCTCGCCCGAGTTGCGGGCAAACAGAGAGCTCGTGACGGTGATGGAGCCGCCGGAGATCGTGCGGAGATCGGCGCCGCCGCCGTAGAGGCCGCCGTCGGGAGGGGGTCCGTCGCGAAAACAGCCGTCGATGACGCCGCCCCCGCCGGGAAACTGCCGGGAGACGTTCGCGACGAACGAGGAACCGGTCACGGAGATCCGGCCCCCGGTCGGGCTGAGCGGCTGGTTCCCGAAGGCGGCCGCGAACAGGCCGCCTCCAAACCCCGCTTCGTTCCCGATGAAGTCGCAGTGGGACACCTCGATCTCCGCCCGGCCGCCGGCGGTGAGGTTGGCCCCGCCGCCGAACGCGCTGCGGCCGTTTCGGAATGAACATCCCGAGATCGCTACGGTGGAACGCGAGCCGGCGTGCAAGCGAATTCCCGAGCCATGAAGTCCCTCGTTTGCTTCGAAATGAGTGGCCGTGACCGTGACCCGCGAGTCGATGTCGATTTGGACGAGCAGAGCGCCGCCGTGAATCCCGCGGTTGGCGACGAAGCGGCTGCCGGTGACGGTCAGGTTCCGGGCGTCGGCGGAGTAGAAGATGGCGCCGCCGAAGTTCGCGCCATTGTTTCGGAACATGGAGCCGGAGACGGCGAGATCGGCCTCGCAGGCGAAGATCGCCGCGCCGCCGCCCGGGCCCCGCTCGCCCGTAGCCGGGTCGGTGGCTTCGTTGTTCTCGAACAGGGAGTCGGCAACGGAGATGCCGCCGTTCTCGACGAAGATCCCGCCGCCGAGAAAACCACCGATGCCGCAGGCGCCGACGAAGCGCCCCGTGCCGTTACGGAACGTGAATCCGCGGACGACCGTTGCCAGAGACTCTCCCGATGTCGCCGTGATGATCGACGTCCCGAGCATCGACCCGTCGAGGATCGTCACGGCCGCTCCCCCCTCGCTGCGCAGCGTGATGCTCTTGCCGAGAAGGTTCGTCGCCTCGTGGTAGGTACCGGGAGCGACGACCACCTCGTCTCCATCCAGCGCGGCGTCGACGGCCGCCTGGATCGATGCATGATCGGCCGGAACGCGCAGTACCGCGGCGCCGGCAGAAGCGGCGGCGCACGTCAGCAGGATTGTGACCAGAAGGCGCTCTCTCATCGTCCCACCACCCTGCGGCGCCCGGCGGGGAAAAGAATCTTCGTGGCATCGGAGAGCGCCGGGGTCGAGGGGTCGTCGGTGCGCAGCGATTCGATGCCGGCCGCGGTGATCGTCCCCTGATTCACGATCGCGGGGAGACCCGCTGGAAGCGATGGATGCAACGTGGCGTCGTAGGCGATCTCCACCGCGGCACCCGGCTCGATCACGGCGAAGAAAGCGCGGACCACTCCGTCCGGCGCGTCGGCCGATGTCGTGTGCGAATCGATCGTATCTTCCAGCCGCACGTCGGCCACGGCGCGTTCCGAGTGATTCGTGATCCGGATCCGATAACGAAGCACGTCACCACCCGAGAGGGTACCGCTCGCATCCGCATCGCTCATCAGCTCGACCTCCTTGAATGCGCGCAGCGGCGTGTGACTCACCGTCACGGCAACCGCACCCTCCGCCGGTCTGAGATTCGTCGCCGTGACGGTCACGAGAATCGGCAGCGACACGGTCGCTGCCGGAAGGGCCGGGTCGATCGTGACGTCGAACGTCACGGTGCGCTCGCTCTCCGGCGCGAGACTTCCGAGCTGCAGCGGCATGGTGCCGCCGGTGAGCGTCGCGCCGGAGGCGATCGTTGCGTCGAGCACTGCCGCATGGCCGCTCAATCCGTTGTCGTTTCGTATCGTGGCAGTGATTCGCACCACGTCGCCGGGATCCGCGGCCTGATCGCCGTCCCGATCGATGAGGAGCGCGTGCCGCACCTCCAGTCCCATGGCCGCTTCGGCCTGCCATCCGAGGTCGGCGAAGACGTGCCGGGTCAGATCGACATCGTGCGTAAGGTCGGGCGAAATGCTCGGCTCCATCAGCAGGTCGGGCTCGGCCGACCGGTCCCAGTGCGATACCGAGGAGCCGCTGGCCAGCGTCGGCGGCGCGTAGAGCAGCGGGCGGCCCGCCGTATCGGTTCCGGCGCGCCGTTGCGGGTCCTGGCGGATGGCCGCATCGACCCCTTCCGGCAGCCCGGCGCGAATGGCGGCTCCGTCCTCCTTCGTCACGCTGATCACCGGAATGATGATGGAAGGATCATTGCCGCCCATTCCCTGCGGGCCGCCATCGGCATTGTTGGCGATGATCGCCGCGAGAGCTCCGGCGTCCTGCACGTTCTTCGCTTTCACGACGAAGTTGCATTCGCCGCGATCGACGAGCGCGATCCGGCCGGCGATCTCCGCCGGATTGAGAATCGCCGTACAGGCGTCGGTCGAAGCCGGCCCTTCGCTGTTCTCCGCGTCCATCGCGGCCGCGATCCTCGCGGTCACTCCGGCCAGTGTGATCTCTCCGCCGAAATCGGCGAAGCCGATCCGGTAGCTTCCCCGGAGCGGCTGGGGCGAGAAGATCTCGAAGATCGAAGCAGGTCCCAGCGCCGCTGCGGCGGCGGCAACGACATTCGGTCCCGCCCACGTAAGTCCCGATGTGCTCGTCGCCGACTCCGCCCGCTGCTTGTTCGTCATGAGAGGCCACGCCAGTCCGAGCGTGTTGTCGAAGAGGAAATTCGAGTACACGTCCGGCAGCCCTCCGACGAACACTCCCGAGCCCTTGTCGGTGACCGTCGAGAAGCCGAGTCCGTGCGCGAATTCGTGGAGCGCGACGACGATCAGATCGATCTGGCCGGGAGCGGCATTGTTATCGAGTCCGTAGTACCAGCCGGCGAAAGCAGCGCAGCCGGTATTACCGAGCCGCCCGTTGAACCGGGCGGAGAGCGCCCGCAGGCCTTCGTCGAGATCCTCGCCGGCGAGCTTGCTCGCCAGTGCGCTGACGTACCAGACGTCGGACAGCGGCGCGTTCGCGAAGTTTCGATAGATGCTTTCCGCACCCGCGGACGCGAGCACCGCCCCCGTGTCACTGCAGGAGAGGGAGCGAAACCCGACACTGATCTTGATCTCGACCGCGCTGTCGAGCAGATCTCCCCAGATCTGCGCGGCCCGTTCGAGCGCGATCCTTCGCTGCTCGCCGATGGTCGTGCCGTGATTCCCTCCGACCGGTTCCACCGGCGTCACGTCATTGAGACCTTCGCCCGGCACGTCATCATTAATGAAGGTGATCCGCGCGGAAGGCTGCGCCGCGGTGGCCACGGCAAGCGAGAGCAAACTCCACACGACGATTCGTCGCATGGGTTACTCCTCCTTCGGCGGCGGAACACCGGCCAGCGCCGCGGCGCGCTCGGCCGAGTCTGTGCAGGCGATCGTCACCGATCCGTCGGGAGCCACGCTGAGGACCAGCGCGTGGCGGAAACGCCCGTGGAGGTGAACCCTCGTCGCCCCCCGCTTGATCGTTTCCTCTTTCAGCCCTTCCACGGAGCGGTTCTTCAGCAGGATCGACGTGGTGATCGGGACGGGTTTCTCCTCCGCAAACAAGGGGACGGCAGCCGCCAGCAGCAGGACCGCAACGGTTGTTCGCATTCGGCCACGGTACGGTTTGCGGGTTGGCATGTGCAACCTGGAGATTGTAAAAGTTATGTGACCCTTTCTCCCCGCCCCTTTACCGGCCGGCCTTCGAAGCTCGAAAGAGCTCTTCGCCGCAGCGCATCGCTCGAACGCGATCGGCAACCGGACCCTCCCCGTGAAAGACGAAGACGATCTCGGGAGCGGCGGCCAGCCGCCACGCCCCTCTGCCGTCGATTGGAGAGAGCTCGAGATCCTGCCCTCCCCGGCGATAGACGAGCGCTCCATCGTCGAACAGGAACTCGCGCACCGTCCCATCCTCCGATCGATAGGAGGCGCTGACGTAACCGGTATCGATTTCTCGCGGAGACGAGAGACCGAGCCTCGGATACTCGACGCCAAATACGATCGAAGCCAGATCACAGGCGGTCGCCTTCACCGGCTCGCTCTCCACGTTGCTCAGCACCACGATGGAGAGACGGTCATCGGGATAGAGGAGCATGTGCGACGAAAACCCGTCGATTCCGCCCGTGTGATTGACCGCTCTTCTCTGGAATGAGGGGCGAACCTGCCATCC
>DATLEX010000235.1:0-3978 GCA_035525045.1 Thermoanaerobaculia bacterium
CGATACTCCCCTTCTCCGGCTGGTCGTCGAGCACTCCGGCGATGGTGTTGAGGATCGTCGTCTTCCCGGCGCCGTTGCTGCCGAGGATCGCGGTGATGCTCCCCTCGGCCACGTCGAGCGAGATCCCCCGCAGCGCCTGGATGCGCCCGTACCAGGTCTCGACGTGCCGGAGGGAAAGGAAGGGCGTCGTCATGCCGTCACCGGAGTGCGGCGACTTGGCCAAGGTACATCCTGGTAGCGGACCAGGACCAATTGGTTAAGACTTGATTCTTCATCTAAGCCAATTCTCCACCGTGAGCGTGCCCGCTTCGGCGAGGCGTGCGTAATCCCCATCTGCGGTCACGACTATGGCATCCCGTTCCATTGCTGACGCCGCAATCCAGAGATCGTTGTCCGAGAAACCGAGACTCGCGAGATCGAAGTTGCGCCGCTGCAGGCGATTCTTCGGACCGTATGCCGACAGCAGCCGGGATTTCAAGTCGGCGTAATACTGTGCCGTCGCCGGCGACACTGGTGTTTGGTCGATCCTACCGAGAAAATCCTCGACCGCCGCCGCATTCTCCCGCCACCTCTCAGAAATTGCCGCTCCGTAGCGAAGCTCTCCGGCCACGACGACGGATGTCATCAGCCGAGCGGCCGGACGACTCTTAACCGCCTCAACCATCCCACTGTCGCGCGCAATCAGCCGGAAGCAGTGATTGGTGTCGAGCAGGTACGGCATCAGAACCGCGCCTTCGTCCTCGTTTCCGCGACGATCTCGATCACTTCGTCGAGATCATCGCCTGCCCACCCCGGTGCATGCTTGAGCAACGCGGCAGCGGTCGACCTGCGCGCCTCCGCCGGGATCACAGGAAAGACATTCGTGCTCTTTTTGGCACTCATCGGCGCAGTCTTCCGCACGGTCTTGCTCTTCAGCTTCCTATGCGACTTCTTTGCTGATTTCATTCAAACCCTCCTGCGCCGAGCTCTGTCGGCGGGTAGCCGCTCAGCGTAGCAAACACACCGATTAGAGTCCGCAGTCCAATCGAGCGAGCCTCATCCCAGGTAGGCCCTCACCACCTCGGGATGAGCGGCGACCTCGGAGGCGGTCCCCTCGGCGATCGTTCGCCCGAAGTCGAGGGCGAGGACGCGGTCGGAGATCCCCATCACCATCTGCATGTTGTGCTCGATCATCACGATCGTCACGCCGAGCTCGTCGCGGATGTCGCCGATCCAGAACAGCAGGTCCTGCCGCTCCTCGAAGTTCATCCCCGCCGCCGGCTCGTCGAGCAGCAGCAGCGACGGGCGCGTGGCGAGGGCGCGCCCCAGCTCGACCAGCTTCTGCGTCCCGTACGGAAGCTGCCAGATGTAGCGGTCGCGCGCGGCGTGCAGGCCGAGCAGGTCGATGATCTCCTCCACCCGCTCCCGATGCTCGACCTCCTCGCGCGCCGCGCGCGAGCGGCGGTGGAACATCGTGATCCCGCTCCAGATGCCGGAGCGCCTGTGAAGGTGCCGCCCCAGCATCAGGTTCTCCATCGTCGTCATGTGGCGGAAGAGCTCGAGGTTCTGGAACGTCCGGGCGATCCCCCGCCGCGCCACCTGGTGCGGCTTGCGCCCGGTGATCTCCTCCTCGCGGAAGCGGACCGCCCCGCGGTCGGGCCTGTAGATGCCGCAGACGCAGTTGAACAGCGTCGATTTCCCCGCGCCGTTCGGGCCGATGATCGAGTAGATCATCCCCTCCTCGACCTGGAAGGTCAGATCGTCGAGGGCGACAAGGCCCCCGAATCGCTGGGTCAGTCCACAGACTGCGAGCATCAGACCTTCCTCACGTAGTGCCGTCCGAACAGCCCGGAGGGGCGGAAGCAGAGGACGAGGACGATGACCAGGAAAGCGACGATCGACTTGAACTCGAGCGAGACGTAGGCGCCGAAGAGGTTCTCGATCACGCCGAGGAGCAGCCCGCCGGCGACGACGCCCGGCAGCGAGGTGAGACCGCCGAGAACCGCGGCGGCGAAGCCTTTCAGCAGCGGGTCCCACATCATGGTCGGATCGAGGGTGGTGATCGGCGCGAGGAGCATCCCGGCGATCGCGCCGACCACCGCGCTGATGGCGAACGAGGTGCCGAGGAGGCGGTCGACCGGGACGCCGTGAATGCGGGCCGCCACCCGGTTCTGCTGCGTGGCGCGCAGCGCCGCTCCCCAGCGCGTGAAGCCGAAGAAGAGATAGATCGCCAGCATGAGCACCGCCGCCGTTCCGACGGTCAGCAGCGTCAGATGGCTGACGGCGACCTCCCCCATCCGGACCACCTCGCGCTCGGAAACGGGAAGAGAGAGCCGCCTCTGCTCGGCGCCGAAGCGCCAGCCGGCGAGGCCGTAGAGGATCATCTGAAACCCGAGCGTGATGATGATCAGGTTCAGCACGTTCGGCTGCCTGGCGCGCCGGATGAAGGCGAACTCGAGGAGCATCCCGATCGCCGCCGCCGTCAGCAGCGCGCCGGCGAGGGCCACCCAGAACGGCGCGCCGTGCGCGGCCATGATCAGCCAGGCGATGAAGGTGGTGATCATGGCCATCTCCCCCTGCGCGAAGTTCGGCACCGACGAGCTCTTGTAGACGATGGCCATGGCCAGCGCGATCAGCGCGTAGATGCTGCCGAAGGCCAGCCCGTTGACGATCACCTGTTCCAGCATCGCGTCCTCAGAACGGCCAGGTCCTCCAGTAGATCTTCGCCCGCAGCCAGAGGCCGTAGAGCCCGAGCGGCTCGAGGATGACGATGAAGATCAGCACCAGCCCGGTGATGATCCAGGTGATGTTCGGCAGGCCGCTGACGGTCATGAACCGCTGCGAGAACGCCTCCAGCGCCGGCCCCACGAGCGGCAGCGTCTGGACGGACGAAGCCTGCAGGTTGAGCCAGGTCAGCGTCACCGCGCCGGCGATCGCGCCGAGGATCGTCCCGAGGCCGCCGACCACCACCATCGCCAGGAAGAGCACGGAGAGCACGAAGGTGAACATCCCCGGATTGATGAAGCCGAGCACCGCCGCCCACAGCCCGCCGGCCACCCCGGCATAGAAGGCGCTGACGGCGAAGCTGAGGGTCTTGTAGCGCGCCACGTCGACGCCGGCCATCGCCGCGGCGATGTCGCTGTCGCGGATGGCCTGGAAGGCGCGCCCCACCCGGCTGCGCATCAGGTTGCGCGCGGCGAGGGTGAGGATCACCGTCGCGGTCATGGTCATGGCGTAGATGCCGCGATCGCCCGAAACCTGCGGCACCACCAGCCCCATGTGCCCGCCGAACCAGGCGGTGCGGCCGATGAGGATCGTCGTCGCCATGCCGAAGCCGAGCGTCGCGATGGCGAGATACGGCCCCTCGAGCCGGAGCGCGGGAAGGCCGAGGAGCAGCCCGACCCCCGCGGCGCTGAGCCCCGCCGCCACCAGCGCCAGCGGATACGGCACGCCCATCCGCGTCGCGAGGATCACCGTCCCGTACGCGCCGATGGCGACGAAGCCGGCATGGCCGAGCGAGATCTGCCCCGTGTAGCCGACCAGGATGTTCAGCCCGAGCGCGACGATGACGTTCACCGCCATCAGGCTCACCGTGTAGATCTGATAGCTGCTGGCGAGGAAGGGAAAGATCGCCAGCGCGGCCAGGAGGAGAACGAACCAGACGCGGGAGGCGCCGGTGCGGAGGAGCTGGATGTCCTCGTAGTAGTCGCGCTTGAGGGAGAGGGGGCGCATGCCGGGACCATTATCTTGATTTTGGGTTTTGGATTTTGGATTTTGGATTGCCCGCCCGCCCGGGGGACGATCACCACAGAGTCACAGAGGACACAGAGTTGCACAGAGTCTCTGTACTACTAACCTCTAAATTCTTCTCCCGCCGAGAAGATTTGTACGTCGCAGAGCCTTCTCCCCCGCGCAGCGGGGGAGAAGGTGGCCGAAGGCCGGATGAGGGGGCGCTTCTCGAGGATTGCCCCTCACCCGGCGCTTCGCGCCACCCTCTCC
>DATLEX010000253.1:0-4625 GCA_035525045.1 Thermoanaerobaculia bacterium
GTCGTCGCCGGCGACACCCTCACCCTGCACACGGCCGGCGGACAGCGGATCGCGTACGAGGCGAAACGGAGGATGGTCGTCGGCGACACCGAGACGTGGGTGATGGAGGACGACGGGACCGACCGCCTCACGCTGATCACCTGCTATCCGTTCGATGCCGTGATCCCGGGCGGGCCGCTCAGGTATGTGGTGATCGGAGAGACTGGGGCTCAGGGCTCGGGGCTCAGGGCTCGGGGTTCAGGGCGCTAGGGCTCAGAGGAAGCCATGATTCCGCCCCCCGAGCCCCGAGCCCTGAGCCCCGAGCCCTTCATTGATTGATGATCTCCAGCAGATAGTTCGCCGAATCCTCGCTCTTGATCAGCGAGAGCTTTGAGACGATCTGCTTTTTCATGGCGGGGTCCTTCTCCTTCCTCGCCAGATCGATCAGCGCTTTGGCGTTGCTCTGGAGGAAGAGGCCGTTGATGACCGCCTTGCGCACGTCGGGATTCGGGTCGGAGTCGTACATCGTCAGCAGGTGCTGGCTCGTCCGTGCTCCTCCCATCAGCCCGAGGTTCTTGATCGCCGCGACGCGCAGCTCGACGACTTTCTCGTTGCGCGCCAGATCGGCCAGCATGTCGGCGTTGCCGTCGAGGAACATGGCGTGGATGATCTTCTTCTTCACCTCCACCGTCGACTCCGTCCTGTACAGCTCGGCCAGCTCGTTGCGCGCGCCGGTGAGGCCGAGCTGGTGGACCGCGTCGGAGCGCAGCTCCGGATCGGGCTCGCTGCGGGCGATGGAAAGCAGCCGGGCCCGGTCGCCGGAGATCATGTACGACCGGAGGATCGATTTCTTGATCTTCTTGTCGGTGGCCGCGGCGTAGACGTCGGCCAGCACCTTCCGGCTCGCCTCGCCGCCGAGGATGCCGAGGTTGCGGATGGCCTTCGCCTGCAGCTCCGGCTGTGAGGAATCGCGGGCCACGCGGCCGAGGATCTCCATCGCCCGCGGGGTGCCCGACTGGCTGAGGACGAAGAGGGCCTTGTCCTTGACGCGCGTGGAGTGGTTGCCGCTGATGATCTTCTCCAGGATGGGGATGGCCTTGGCCGGCTCGGTGTGCATCAGGCCGCTGACCGCGATCAGCTTCAGGTCCTCGTCGCCGACCCGGTCGGGGGCGACGTTCTGGCCGGCCGACTGCCGGATCTCGACCTCCAGCGCCTTCCCGTCCGCCGCCCACTTGCTCTTCGGAAAGCGCCTCTGCAGCTCGACCAGCGTGGCCAGCGCCTCGGAGCGCTGCCCCATCTTGAACTGCGCGTAGGCGAGCCAATGCAGCGCCCCCGGCGCGTTGCTCAGGTCGAGGGCGGCGACCTGGCGGAACTTGTCCGCGGCCAGCCGCCACTCGCCGTCGTCGAGGGCGTCGGTGCCGTCTTCGTACAGCTCTGCCTCGCGCGATCCGCTCTGCTGGTCGGCCCAGGCCTCCAGCGGGGCGGTGGAGAGCGCGGCCAGCAGCATCATTGCGATTGCCATTGCCATTGCGGTTCTGGTGTTCATGGTGTCCTCGATCAGAGTGTGTCGGTTGTGGGAGGGGGCGCGCTCATCACGCGCACCTTGAAGAGGAGTCCCTTCGATTCGATCCGCTTCTGCAGATCGGCGAGCTTCTTTCCCTCCAGGCTGTCGCCGGCGTTGGCCAGCTCGAGGAGGATCGGCTCCAGATCGGCGAGGAGCTGCACGATGTGCTCGTCGCCCTGCCGGGCCGCCGTCTGGCGGTAGATGCGGTTGGCCGTGACCAGGTTCTCCGCCCGCCGCGACGTGGAGAGCTGGCTCTCCGGCGCGGCGTTGGCGACTTCGAGGAGCACCCGTCCGGAGGTGTCGAGATGGTCGCCGACGACCACCAGCAGCAGCCGGCTGGCGTCGGTAGGAGCGGCCGTCTGCACGGCGGCGGCGACTTCGGGGGCGGGATCGCGGTGCGCGCGCCAGAAGTGGCCGGCCGCGAAGGCGAAGGCGAGCATCGCCGCCACGGCGAGGAGCGACTGCCAGCGCCGGCGGCGCTCTCCGCGGTCGAGCTTCCAGCGAAGGCGCGTCCACACTTCCTCGCCGTAGCTCTCGCCCCGCTCCGGAACGGGCGCCTCGGCGACCAGCGTCAGCACGCGCCGGATCGTCTCGTACTCGCCCGAGCACTGCTCGCAGGCGGCGAGGTGCTGCGCAGCCGCGCCCGGCGCGTCGATGTCGCGGTAGTGAAAGGCAACGAGCTGTTCTTCATTCAGGTGCTGCATGGGGTCGACCTCACGAATGGCTCCAGCGCTTCACGGAGCTTCCGCACCGCGCGGAAGATGGTGTGCTTGGCCGCGTTGACCTGGATGCCGAGCGTCCTGCCGATCTCCTCGACCGGCATCCCTTCGAAGTGGCGGAGGACAAAGGCGGTCCGCTCGTTGCCGCTCAGCCGGTCGAGCGCCGCCGAGACATGCTCCTGCAGCTCGGCGCTGAGCAGGAGCCGGTCGGGCCGCGGCTCGCCGGACTCGGCGCCGCGCGTCACCGCCCCCTCCTCGCTCTCCTGGACATGGTGCTTGTCGTGACGCCCGCGCGAGCGCAGGAGGTCGAGCGAGCAGTTGACGGCGATCCGATGAAGCCACGTGCCGAAGTTGGCGCGCTCCTCGAACCGCTCCATCTGGCGGTAGGCGCGGAGGAACACCTCCTGGACCACGTCGTCGGCATCATGTTCGTTCCGGGTCATGCGATAGGCCACCTTGAAGACGGCCCGGCTGTGGCGCTCCACGAGCAGCCGGAACGCGTCGGCATCGCCTGCCTTCGCCCGGCTGACGGTGGCCGGTTCCATCGTCTCCATCTCGGACAGGTTAGACTCGGAAAGTGCTCGAGGGTTAGCTGGGCTCACGTGCAGAGCTGATCATCCAATGGGATCGATTGCCCGCATCCTCATCATCACCGGGATCGTGCTGATCGCGGCCGGCCTCGCCTTCGCGCTCCTTGGCCGGCTGGGAATCGGGCGCCTGCCGGGAGACATCGTCTTCCGGCGCGGAAACTTCACCTTGTACGTCCCGCTGATGACATCGATTTTCCTCTCGATTCTTCTCACCCTCGCGCTCTGGTTCTTTCGCCGGTGACCGAAACCTAACTTTCTCCGCGCTGTAACGTATAGGTAACTGGAGCGGATGCGAAGATGACCTGGCGCGCGTTCGGAGTCCTGCTGGCGGCCCTTCTCCTCGGCCCTGCCGCGGCCGGCGCGACCACGCCCACCCGCCGCCCGCTGATCGTGACCCAGCAGAACCACGCCCTCGCCGACGCCGAGGATTGCCAGCGCTTCCACACCAGCACGATCACCTCGCTCCCTCACTCGGCCCGCTCGGAAGAGAAGAAGGACGTCCGCCTCGAGACCTCGAAGCACCTGACCGTCAAGATGGGAAGCGAGGGGGGAGTCTCGGTCCGCGGGTGGGATCGCCCCTTCGCCCGGCTGACGGTGTGCAAGTCGGCCGTGGCCCTCACCGCGGAGCAGGCGCGGCGCGCCCTCGCCCGCATCGACGTCGCGGTCACGCGCGACGAGATCATCGCCCGCGGGCCGGAGCCCGACGAGACCCAGACCTGGTGGGTGAACATGATTCTCTGGGTCCCCAGGACCGCCCACCTCGACCTCACGGCCACGAACGGCGGCATCGCCATCCGCGGCATGACCAGTCACGTCACCGCGCGCGCGACCAACGGCGGCATCTCCATCGCCGGCTGCGCCGGCGAGCATCACCTGGAAACGAAGAACGGCGGGATCTCCATCGACAAGGTCTCAGGGAGCGTGCACGCCGTCACGGAGGCGGGCCCGATCTCGCTCAAACTTCGCGACCTGATCGTGCCGCCGCTCGAGGCGATCACCGACGAGCAGGGGGAGATCTACTGCAACCTGAAGAACTGCTCCGACGGCCGCGGCGACTGGGCGGCGAACCGGAAGCGGCTCAGGATCGGCGGCCAGTCGGTCCCCTCCATCCGGCTCACCTCTCTCAGCGCCGACATCATGATCGCGCAGGTCCGCTGACCCCTTCAGTTCGATAGCTTCCCGCCGCTGAACGACTGATGGTATCCCGCGTGCAACGGCAGCGGTCGATATGAGCGTTGCAGCCCTCGTCGTACTCGACCCCGACAGCCGCGAGTTCTACGTCCGCTCCATGACGATCCTCCAGGATGCGAACGTTCCATTTCTGGTCGGTGGAGCCTACGCTCTCGCCCGCTACACCGGGATCGAGCGTCACACCAAGGACTTCGATCTGTTTCTCAGGAAATCCGACTACGAGCGCGCCGCCGCCGCTTTCACCGCCTCCGGCTTTCGGACCGAGCTGACCTACCCGCATTGGATCGGCAAGGCCTTCCTTGGTGCGGGCGATGACTTCGTCGACCTGATTTTCAGCGCCGGAAACGGCATCGCCAACGTGGACGACCTCTGGTTCGAGCATGCCGTGCCGGAGATGGTCCTCGGAATGAACATCGGCCTCATCCCCGCCGAGGAGATGATCTGGTCGAAGGGACTGATCATGGAGCGGGAGCGCTTCGACGGCGCGGACGTCGCGCACATGATCAAGAACGTCGGGCTCGAGCTCGACTGGCGCCGGCTGCTCGACCGCTACGGCCCGCACTGGCGCACGCTCTACGCCCA
>DATLEX010000270.1:0-5191 GCA_035525045.1 Thermoanaerobaculia bacterium
GTCGCCGATGAAATGATCGGAGGGCAGAAAAGCGACGGCGGCGTCGCCGAGCTGCCCCTCGATCATCCTGGTGCAGAGGGCGATGGCGGGGGCGGTGTTGCGCCGCGACGGCTCGGCGATGACGTTGTCCGGCGGAAGATCTGGGAGCTGCTCGATGCACCTGGCGCGGAAGTTCTCGTTCGTGGAGACGTAGACGCGGTCGGGGGAGAGAAGGCGGCGCAGCCGCGCGAAGGTCTTCTGCAGGAGCGACTCCCCGCCGAAGAACTTCAGAAACTGCTTCGGGTTCTCGTCGGAGCTGAGCGGCCGGAGACGCGTTCCGGCGCCGCCGGCGAGGATGACCGCCGCGCGATTCATCGCCCCACGCCTGTTGCAATCGCGGCGCCTTCCCGCGCCTCCGCGACGGACTGGGCGGCGGCGGTGGAGAGGCGGCGCCCGACCGCGATCAGGCTGAGGCCGGTGGAGGGATTGCTCCCTTCCAGCGCCCGGAACAGCGGGACCATCATGTCGAACAGCCGCGACTGCGCCGAGGGGAGCGCACGCCGCCCGGTCAGCTTGGCGTTGAACCACCAGGCCAGCCTGGCGATCCGGTTCTGAAAGGAGACGTGCTCGACCTCGAACCCG
This sequence comes from Thermoanaerobaculia bacterium, assembly GCA_035525045.1. GTDB lineage: Bacteria > Acidobacteriota > Thermoanaerobaculia > Gp7-AA8 > Gp7-AA8 > DATLEX01. The sequence goes on from DATLEX010000270.1 coordinate 622, forward strand.
GCCTGCTGCAGCTTCGCCGTCAGCTCCTCCTTCTCGTAGCGGCGCTGGTGGCCGATCCCGCGGTCGAGGCTCCCGAAGAGCCTCCGGCCCGCCGGCACATAAACGATGACCCGCCCTCCGGGAACGAGCAGGTCGTGCGCGCGCCGGAGCGCCGTCTCGTCGTCGGCCGTGTGCTCGAGCACGTTGATGCAGGTGACCGTGTCGAAGGAGTAGCGGGCGAGGTCGGCGGCGTCGGGCGCCTCGAGGTCGAGCCGCTCCACGATGATCCCCGGCCTCCGCCGGAAGGCGTTGCGCAGCCGGTCGAGGTACGGCGTCTCGCGCTCGGTAGCCACGATCAGCTCCCGGCCGTAAAGGAAGCGTGTCATCGTCCCCGACCCGGCCCCCACTTCCAGCACGCGCTGGCCGACGAACGGGCTGATGCGGTCCCAGATCCAGCGGTTGTAGCGCTTCAGGCGCCCGCGACGGCGCACAGTGGTGTAGGTCGGCGGCTCGCCCGTGTCGTCGTTGAAGAGGCCGTAGCGGAGGATGGTCCAGATGGCGCTGAGGCCGTCCCTCCAGTTGATCTTCTTCCCCTCCCAATAGTCGCGGCCGTAGTAGGAGATCGGGACCTCGAAGATCCGGTAGCCGCGCTTGGCCACCTTCGCCGTCACCTCCGGCTCGAACCCGAAGCGGTTGGAGTTGAGCTTGATGGACTGGATCACCTCGCGGCGGAACGCCTTGTAGCAGGTCTCCATGTCGGTGAGGTCGAGGTTCGTGGTCATGTTCGAGAGGAAGGTGAGGAACGTGTTGCCGAGGCGGTGCCAGTAGAGCATCACGCGGCGGGGGTAGCCCTCGAATCGCGAGCCGTAGACCACGTCGGCGTGCCCGTCGAGGATGGGCTGAATGAGCTTCGCGTACTCGGCGGGGTCGTACTCGAGGTCGGCGTCCTGGATGAGGACGATCTCGCCGCGGGCCTCCTCGATGCCGCGCCGCAGGGCCGCCCCCTTCCCTTCGTTCCTCGGTTGGAGGATGTGCCGGATCTCCGGCCACTGCCGGGCCAGCGCGGCCACGACGTCCAGCGACCCGTCGGTCGACTTGTCGTCGACGACGATGATCTCCTTCTCGATCGGGACTTCCTTGACCCGGCGCAGCAGCTCCGCCACCGTGGCCCGCTCGTTGTAGCAGGGGACGATCACCGAGAGGAGGGGCGTGGCAGCAGGCCCGGACATGTCGCCGGGCATTGTAGAAGGGATGAGGGAGGGGTGAGCCCTCCGAAGTTGCCGATTCATTCCTCATCCCTCATCCTTCATCTCTCCTCATGCATCAGCCGAACGAGTTTCTGCGCAAGACGCTGCACATCGCCTTCGGGCTCTTCGCCGTGACGCTGCGCTGGCTGCCGTGGTGGGCGGCGGCGGGGGTGGCCGCGGGGGCGGTGGCCGGGAACTGGCTGGTGCTGCACCGGATCGTGGGGCGCGGCGTCTCCCGGCACGAGCGGGGATGGGATGCCGGCATCGTGCTCTATCCCTTCGCGGTGGCGGTCCTGATCGTCGTCTTTCGCGACCGGCTGGCCCTCGCTGCGATCGCCTGGGTGGTGCTCGCCTTCGGCGACGGCTTCGCCACAGTGGTGGGGAAGACCTTCCGCGGGCCTGCGCTTCCGTGGAACGGCGAGAAGTCGTGGAGTGGCTTCCTGGCGTTCGTCACCGCCGGGACGTTCGGCGGCCTGGCCATCGCCATCTGGATGCAGCACGCCATCAACCCGATACACGTGGTGATCGTGGTGGTGGTGGCGGCCGTGGTGGAGTCGCTGCCGCTCCGCGTGAACGACAACGTGACCGTCCCCGCCGCCGCCGCCGTGACGCTGCTCGTCCTCGCCCCGGCGCCGTGGCATCCGTACGAGCTGCCGGCGCATGCCGTGAGCTGGCTGGCCGTCAACACGCTCCTCGCGGCGGCGGGCTGGCTCGCCCGCAGCGTGAACCTCTCCGGCGCCGCAGGCGGCTGGGTCCTCGGGGCGATCATCATCCTCGCCGCGGGATGGCCGATGTACGTGGCGTTGCTGGCCTTCTTCGTCATCGGCACCGGCGCGACGAAGCTCGGCTATCGCCGCAAGGCCGCCGCCGGGCTGGCGCAGGAGGAGGGGGGCCGCCGCGGCTTCCGCCACGCCTTCTCGAACGCCGGCGTGGCGGCGATCTGCGCCATCGCCTTCTCCCGCTATGCGCGCAGCCTCTCGCCGCTCGACCTGGCGCCGATCCTCTATCTGATGGGGATCGCCTCGCTGGCCACCGCCGCCGCCGATACCACCGCCTCGGAAGTCGGGCAGCTCGCCGGACGCCGCGCCTTTCTGCCGTTGACCTTTCGCCGCGTGTCGCCGGGCACGGAGGGTGCGATCTCGGTCGAGGGAACGCTGGCCGGACTGGTGGCCGGGTTGGGGGTGGCCGTCGCGGGGAGCTTCTCCTTTCAGATGATGTCGGGATGGGATGTGCAGCGGGTCTGGACGGCGGCGGCGCTGATCACGGCGGCGGCCTTTCTCGGCTCGTACATCGAGAGCGTGGCCGGAAGCTGGAACCGCGAACGGGCGGAGCCGGTGCCGAACGGCGTGCTGAACTTCTTCAACACGGCCGCCGGCGCGATTCTCTTCTACTGGCTGGCGAGGTGGATGTGGCCGATCGCGATCTGAAGAAAGTGGTGATCGTCGGCCGGCCGAACGTCGGGAAGTCGACGCTCTTCAACCGGCTGGCCGGAAGGCGGCGCGCGCTGATCCACGATCTGCCGGGGATGACCCGCGACCGGCTGCGGGAGGTCGTCTCGCTCGACGACGGGCGCCGCTACGAGCTGACCGACACCGGCGGCCTCGAATACGGCGACTCGCCGATGTCGGCCTACGCCGGCGAGATCAAGGCGCAGGCGCGGCGGGCCGTGGCCGAGGCCGACTTCATCCTGTTCGTCGTCGACGGCGCCGCGGGCGTGCTGCCGGAGGACCGGGAGATCGCCTCCGATCTCCGCCCCGAGGCGGCAAAGACCGTACTGGTGGTGAACAAGGTCGACCGGAAGGACGCCGAGGAGAGCGTGCCGGAGTTCTGGGCCCTCGGGTTCGAGCGCCTCTTCCCCGTCTCGGCCGAGCACGGCGCAGGGATCGATGATCTCCTCGATGCCGTCGGCGAGATCGTCCCGGCGCAGCCGGAGCAGGAAGAGGGGGAGGATGCCGATGCGCCGATCCGCGTGGCCATCATCGGCCGGCCGAACGTCGGGAAGTCCTCGCTGCTGAACCGGCTCACGAACGAGGAGCGGGCGGTCGTGTCGCCGATCTCGGGAACCACGCGCGACGCCATCGACGAGGAGATCGTTCGCGACGGGAGGCGCTACCTGCTCATCGATACGGCCGGAATCCGCAGGAAAGGGAAGACCACCGGCGAGGCGGAGAAGCTGGCCGTGATCTCGGCGCGAAAGGCCATCGAGCGCTGCGAGATCGCCCTGGTGATGATCGACGCCACCGAGGGCGTCACCGCCCAGGATGCCACCGTGGCCGGATACGCGGACGAGGAGGGGAAGGCGGCGCTGCTGCTGGTCAACAAGTGGGACGCCGCCCAGCACGAGCAGGACGACGCGAAGAAGTTCGGGGAGGACGTCCGCTTCAAGATGAAGTTCCTCGCCTACGCGCCGATCGAGTTCATCTCGGCGAAGACGGGCCGGCGCGTGGAGAAGATCTTCCCCACGATCGACCAGATCGTAGCCGCGTACCGGAAGCGATTCCGCACCTCCAAGCTGAACGAGATCCTCGATCGCGCCGTCCAGGCCCACCACCCGCCGGCCACCCGAGGCAGGCCGCGCCGCTTCTACTACGCCACGCAGCTCAAGGCCGGGCCGCCGACCATCGCCCTCTTCTCCAACACCGACGAGCCGCTCCACTTCTCCTATCGCCGCTACCTCGACAACCAGTTCCGCGACGCCCTCGGCCTGACCGGCTGCCCGGTCCACTTCGTCATCCGGGCCCGGAAAGGAATGAAGAGGAAGGGATGAGGGATGTTTCATCCCTCATCCCTTGAATAGAATGTTGCGGCGCCGAGGTTACAACCACCGATGAAGCCCCCCGAAGCCGTCTCCCTCACCCCCGGGAAACGCGTCCTGTTCCTGACCAAGGATCCCGAGCTCATCCGTGCGCAGTTGCGGGGGGAGCTCGACCTGCGGATGACCGACCTGCGGATCGACGATCTCCTCGACGACATCAACACCGACGCCATGACCCCGGCCTGGGTCTGCTTCGATCACAGGCCGGAAGGGATCGCCCGGAATGCGTATGCCGGATTGACGGTGGGAGGAGAGCGGCTCTTCCCGCCCGACGCCCTGCGCGGGGGAAACTTCGAGGTGATCGTCTCCGGGTTTCGGAAGGGGGTGGGGAGCTCGCGGGAGACGGCCACGCAGTGCGAGGTCTACAGCAGGATCCGCATCGCGGTGGCGGCGTCGTTCGCCCCCATCCACGCCGGCAACAACATCAACCAGGGCCTGCTGATGGGCGATCACGACATGCTCATCCGGCTCCAGGCGGGGGAGAGCATTCCTCTCTCCGAGTTCCAGGAGGGACACGATCCGATCACCC
>DATLEX010000303.1:0-12666 GCA_035525045.1 Thermoanaerobaculia bacterium
CGGTGCTGGCCGAGATCGGCATGCCGCGGGAGATCGTCATGCGCCACCGCTCGCCACACTTCCTGCACATCTTCAGCAGCGACAGCTATTCGGCGGGTTACTACAGCTATCTATGGTCCGACGTGCTGACGGCGGATGCCACCGAGGCCTTCACCGAGGCCGGCGGGCTGTACGACCCGGAGGTGGCGCGACGGCTGCGACAGTTCATCCTCTCGGTCGGCAACACCATCGATCCGGCGGAGGCCTACCGGCAGTTCCGCGGCCGCGAGCCCGTCGTCGACGCTTTGATGCGAAAGCGAGGGTTCCCGGCGAAGTAGCCTTCGCCCCCTGCCACCCAGATCCCTCGCTCACGCTCGGGATGACAGGAGCGCCTCGGCGAAACGCTTCGTCTCGTCGATCGTCCCGATCGTGACGCGATTCCAGCCGCCGCCGAACCGGCCACCCGGGATGAGGATGTTCTGCGCGCGCAGCCTGGCCGAGAGGTCCGGCTGCCTGCTCTCATCGAACCAGAGGAAGCTGGTCACCGAGGGGGCGTAGCGGATCCCGGCCTTCTCGAACGCTGCGGTGATGATGGCGCGCCCTTCCTCGTTCCGCTTGCGCGCGAGATCGACGAAGTTCTTGTCGCGGAGTGCGGCCGACGCCGACGCCACGGCCAGCGAGTTCAGTACGCTGAAGCGGTGCCTGGCCAGGCGCCGCGCGGTCTCCGGCGCGGCGATCGCGTATCCCATGCGCATCCCCGCCAGCCCGTAGATCTTCGAGAACGTGCGGGCCACGATCACGTTCTGGCCGCCCCGGACCAGCTCCGCCATCGATCCCTTCAACTCCGGATCGGGGTAGTCGAGATAGGCCTCGTCGACGAGCACCGGCGCCTGCCGCGCGGCCGCCAGGACGAATCGCCGCACCTCCGCGGTGGCCAGCATCGTCCCGCAGGGATTGTTGGGGTGGCAGAGGTAGACGAGCTTCGGACGGGAGGACAGCCGCCGGGTGAGCGCGTCGAGGTCATCGGCCTGCCCGGCGGTGACCGGCACGCGCTCGACGGTCGCGCCGCGCAGCCCCGCGCAGCGCCCGATCAGCTCGAAAGTCGGATCGCCGAGGAGGAGGACGTCTCCGGGCCCGAGGAACTCGACCGCGGCCATCCAGAGAATCTCGCTCGATCCCGCCCCGAGGACCACCGACTCGCGCTTGACTCCCTCGCGCACAGCGATCTGGTCGCGGAAGGCGTCGAGCTCGTGGCCGTCGAGATAACGGTTTCCCCGCTCCATCGCCTCGCCGACGGCGCGTTTGGCCGACTGCGGCGGGCCGTAGGGGTTCTCGTTCCGATCGAGCTCGAGCAGCCCCGGGGGATGCGTCCTTGCCACCGGTCCGGCCAGCGCCTGCAGATCGATCGCCGCAGCGCCGCCGATGGCCAGCGCGCCCGATTTCAGAAGGGTTCGGCGGTTCAGCATGCGACCTCCTTGGGAATCAACGCAATTGTGTCATTCCGAGCGCCGCAGAGCGGCTTCTAATGAAACGTGCCCTCTCCCGCTTGCGGGAGAGGGTGGCGCGAAGCGCCGGGTGAGGGCCTGGTCACGCGACACGCCGTCGGATGCTCGCGTCTCTTTCTGCAGCCGGGCGGCGACCGCCTCGGCCTGACGCATCACCCGCAACACGTTCAGCCCCACCAGTTTTCGGAGCTGATCGTCCGAATGACCGCGGCGGGCCAGCTCGGCCAGCAACGCGGGAAACGTCGAGACGTCCTCGAGACCCAGCGGGACCGACTCGATCCCGTCGAAGTCGGATCCGATCCCGACGTGGTCGGGCCCGGCGATGCGGATGACGTGCTCGATGTGATCGGCGGCGTCGCCGAGCGTGGCCCGCGGGGCCGGGTTCGCCGCCGACCACTCCGCCATCCGCTCCTTCACCACCTCGGGCTGGCCCCGATGGAGCGCCTCGAGACGCGCCTGCTCCGCCGCGCGCGCCGCGCCGTGCTGCCGGAGCCGCTCGTTGATGAACGACGGCACGAACGTGACCATGACCACCCCGCCGTTCTCCTTCATCCGGCGCAACACGTCGTCGGGCACGTTGCGCGGGTGGCCGTTCAGCGCGCGCGCGGAGGAGTGCGAGAAGATCACCGGCGCCGCGGTGACGTCGAGGACGTCGTGCATGGTCTTCGGCGCGACGTGCGAGAGGTCGACCAGCATCCCCAGCCGGTTCATCTCCCTCACCACCAGCCGGCCGAACGGCGCCAAGCCGTTGTGGACCGGATCGTCGGTCGCCGAATCGGCCCAGGCGGCGTTGTCGGAGTGGGTGAGGGTCATGTACCCCGCGCCGAGGAGATGGACCTGGCGCAGCACGGCCAGCGACTCGCCGATCGAGTGCCCCCCTTCCACGCCGATGAGCGAGGCGATCTTTCCACGCTTGTGGATGCGCACCACGTCGTCCGCCGTCCGGGCCATCTCGAAGGTGTCGGGGTAGATCGCCGCCAACCGGTGCACCACGTCGATCTGTTCGAGGACGGCCTTGACGGCCTCGGCCCCTTTCAGATCCGCCGAGACATAGACCGACCAGTAGATCGCGCCGGCCCCTCCCCGCCGGAGCCGCGGGATGTCGGTGTGCAGGGAAGGCTGCTCGCTGCGGAGGTCGATCTCCGCGAGCCGGTTTCCCACCTTCTTCTGGTACTGCCAGGGAAGGTCGTTGTGCCCATCGATGAGCGGAACCTCGCGGAGGATGCGCTGGACGCGCGCAAGCTCGGTCTGCGCCCAGAGATGAGAAGAGGAAACGAGCAGAAGGAACGAGAGAGCGAAGCGAATCGTGCGCACCATCGACGGGCATTGTATAAGGGCTCGGGGCTCGGAGTTGAAAACCCCGAGCACCTTCTACTCCAGCAGGCTGTGCAGCATCCAGGCTGTCTTCTCGTGCGTCTGCATCCGCTGCGTGAGAAGGTCGGCCGTCGGCTGGTCGTTCGCCTTCTCGGCCACGCTGAAGGCCTCGCGGGCCGTGCGGACGACGGTCTGCTGGGCATCGACGAGCTGCCGGATCATCTCTTCCGCGCTCGGCGTCCCCTCTGCTTCCGGGACGCGCGAGAGGCGCCCGAACTCGCGGTACGAGCCCGGCGCGGGGAGCGTTGCCATGTGTGTACCTCCGGCGGAAGCTTATGACGAATCCATACCAGCGCCGGTGCGGTTCGTCACCCGCAGCCGGTCGCGGCCGGCACGCTGCGCTGCGACCCACAACACGAACACGACAGCACCCCAGAAGGCGACATTCACGATGATCAGAGCCACGATCACCGCCCCCCGCCCTGCCGGATCGAGATCATGGTACCCGCCGCCGCTTCCGAAAACGATATGCAGCACCGTGAACGCCGGCCAGGCCGGCCACGCCCACGGCCCGTACCACGCCAGGATCGTCAGCGCCACTCCGGCGAGACTGCACACGAAGCCGCGACTCATCGCCAGATCTGCTCGAGCCGGCGATCGCGGCCACAGTTGAACCGGTAGAACCGGTATCGGACCGGATTCTTCTTGTAGTAGTCCTGGTGGTACTCCTCGGCCCGGTAGAACGCCCCGGCCGGCCGGATTTCCGTTGCGATCCGCAGGTTCTTCGTGGCCGCGATGTGATCCCTCGACGCGATGGCCGCCCGGCGCTGCGCCTCGTCGTGGAAGAAGATGGCTGGGCGGTACATCTCGCCGCGGTCGCAGAACTGACCGGCGTCGTCGGTGGGGTCGATGTTGCGCCAGAAGACGTCCAGGAGGCGCTCGTAGCTGATCCGGGCCGGGTCATAGATCACCTCCACTGCCTCCAGATGGCCCGTCGTCCCCGACGAGACGGCGCCGTAAGTCGGATTCGCCACACGCCCGCCGGTATACCCGGAGACCACCGAGACCACACCGGGAAGCTTCTCGAACGGCGGCTCCATGCACCAGAAGCACCCCCCTGCGAACGTGGCCGTGGCCGGCGGGGCTGCCCCCGCGGAGAGGGCCGGGAAAAGGAGGGCCGCTGCAAAAATGAGCCGGAGGCGCATAGAATATGCAACGCGCGGTACGGCCCTGGTCATCCCGGCAAAAGAAGGAATCATCGTATTGGCTGCCATTGTTGGCCATGACTCAGAAGGAGATCGGAATGAGATTGCTCACGAGGAAACTACTGATGGGCGCCGCCGTGGTGCTGCTGGCCGCGACCCCCATGGCGGGGGACACGCCCGTCCAGAACGACGCCTTCGGGATCACGCTCCCTGACGGCTTCAGCGAGTTCTCCAAGCAGGTCCAGAAAGCGGCGTCTCCGGAAGGCGAGGTCGAGACGACGAACTGGGTCTCGCGCGCCGACACCGGCGAGGCGGTGGTGGTGACGGTCAGCAAGATGCCCGGCCACATCCTCGACCCCGGCAAGCTCATGGATTCCACGCGCGACTCCCTCCTGAAGACCCTCAAGGCGACGCTCGAGCGCGAGGAGGATCTCGAGGGCGACCTGCCGTCGACGATCCTGGTGTTTCGCAGCGAGTCGGAGAACCCTGTCTATCTGCAGTCGCGGCTTCTGGTCGACGACGACCAGTTCTACCAGGTCCTGTACGTCGGCCGTTCCGAGGAGCAGCGCGCCGCGCCGGCCGTGAGCCAGCTCTTCACCTCGTTCCGCGTGGCCAAGAGCATGGCCTCGAGCTCCCAGCCCTGATCCGGAAATCGAGCGCCGGTGGCCTCACCGGCGCTCGTCATCCCGGCCGGATGTCGGTCAGCAGCATGATCACGTACCAGCCGAGGAGCGTCAGGAGCGGGATCTCGGGACGCGCCAGGAACGTCGAGTCGATGGTCACTCCCCCCTCGGCCTTCAGCGTCAACGACCGCTGCACGCGCATGCACTCCAGCTCCTGTTCGTTGCTCCAGATCCACTTGGTCAGCCAGAAGTTCGAGTCCCAGTAAAAGGCGCGGCCGTCGCCGTACTCGAGGATGCCGTTGAGGCTCGGCTGCGCCTGAAAGATGGCGCTCTCCTCGCTCCCCTCCACCTCGATCCGCACCCACTGCCTGAACAGAAAGCCCTCCAGCTTGAACTTCCAGGCACCGTCGGCCGACTCGGCGAGCGCGGCGGCCTGGAAGGCGCTCTGCCACCGCAGCGTGGCCAGCAGGTCGCTGCCTTCGCGCAACTCGCAGTCGCGGCGCCAGGCGCTGGACTGCCACCACGCCAGTTCCCCCGAGCTCTCTGCGATGCGTTTCAAAGGCGTCGACCCGTCGCGCGATTGTAACGAACCGGCCCGTGGCGCGACCCATCCACACGGCGCGGGCGGTAGACTACCGCCATGAAGATGAAGGTCGCCGGCATTTCCGGGTCGCTCCGGCGCGGCTCCTACAACTCTCTCCTCCTTCGCCTCGCCGCGGCGAGCGCGCCGGAGAGCATGGCCGTGGAGATCGCCTCGATCCGGGAGATCCCTCTTTACGACGGCGACGTGGAATCGGAGAGCGGGATCCCGCCGCCGGTGGCGGCTCTCAAGGATGCGCTCGCGGCGGCGGATGGACTCCTCATCGCCACGCCGGAGTACAACCACTCCATCCCCGGCGTGGTGAAGAACGCCATCGACTGGCTCTCCCGCCCGCCGCGCGACATCCCCCGCGTATTCGGCGGCCTGCCGGTGGCGATCATGGGCGCCACTCCGGGGCGCGGCGGGACGCAGCTCGCCCAGGCAGCCTGGCTCCCGGTCCTGCGGGCCCTCGGGACCCGGCCGTGGTTCGGACGAATCATGGTCGTCTCGAACGCCGCGCAGATCTTCGGCGAGGAGCGGATCACCGACGACGATACGCGGGCGCGCCTCGAGAGGTTCATTTCGGGGTTCGCGGAGTTCGTCTCGGGCGCCGGGCGCCGCCGCGACTGACGAGCCGATGGCATCACGCCGCCGCTCCCTGATCCTCCTGCGCCGCGCCGTCCGGGTGGAGGGGCGGCGGGTCATCGCCCAGTTCCTGCGCGAGCCGGGAAGGGCCGCAGTGATGACCTTCCCCACGCATGCCGACGCCCGGCGGGCGGCCTCGCGCCTTCTGGTGCAGCTGCGCCTGACCCGGACCGACGAGGAGTGGGACGACCAGCTCGTGTTTCGAGTGGAGCTGCTGCGGGCCTACAACGCCCTGGCCGACGCCACGGGCGAAGAGGAACGCGAGGATTGACCGAGTTCATCCGAGGCGGGGGTCGGCGACCGAGGTGGACAGCGCCGAAACCCCCGAACCCCGAGTCCCGAGCCCCCGTCACCCCATTGCCGCCGTCACCACCGCCTGCGCCTCGGCCTGGATCCGCCCCAGGTGATCCTCGCTGACGAAGCTCTCCGCGTAGATCTTGTAGATGTCCTCGGTGCCGGAGGGGCGGGCGGCGAACCAGCCGTTGCGCGTGGTCACCTTCAGCCCACCGATCGGGTTTCCGTCGCCGGGCGCGTTCGTCAGGATGGCCTCGATCGGGTCGCCCGCCAGCTCGCTGGCCTGCACCTGCGCCGGCGAGAGTTTCCCCAGCCGTGCTTTCTCCTCCGGTGTGGCCGGGGCGTCGGTGCGCGCGTAGAACGGCGCGCCGTGCTGCCGGACCAGCTCCGCGTACAGCTCGCCGGGATCGCGCCCGCTCCGGGCGGTCATCTCCGCCGCGAGCAGACCCATGATGATCCCGTCCTTGTCGGTGGTCCACACCGTCCCGTCGCGGCGGAGGAACGACGCCCCGGCGCTCTCCTCGCCGCCGAAGCCGAGCGTTCCGGCGAGCAGGCCGTCGACGAACCACTTGAATCCGACCGGCACCTCGTACAGACGGCGCCGGAGATGGGCGGCCACCCGGTCGATGAGGCTGCTGCTCACGACCGTCTTCCCCACGGCGGCCTCGGCACTCCAATGCGGCCGGTTGGTGAAGAGATAGGAGATGGCCACGGCCAGGTAGTGGTTCGGGTTGAGCAGGCCGGCGCTCGGCGTGACGATGCCGTGGCGGTCGTTGTCGGTGTCGTTGCCGAAGGCGACGTCGAAACGGTCGCGCAGCGCGATCAGGCCGGCCATGGCATGCGGCGAGGAGCAGTCCATCCGGATCCTGCCGTCCCAGTCGAGCGTCATGAAGCGGAAGGTCGGGTCGACGTTCCCGTTGACGATCTCCAGGTCGAGGCCGTATCGCTCCTGGATCACACCCCAGTAGTGCACGCCGGCACCGCCGAGAGGGTCGACGCCGATGCGGATGCCGGCGCTCCGCACCACGTCCAGATCGACGACCGCCTCGAGGTCGTCGACGTACGCGGCGGCGTAGTCGTGACGGTGCGTCGTCGGGGCGGCCATCGCTTTGGCGAACGGCACGCGGTGGATCTTCGAGGGCTCTTCCATGAGCCGGTTGGCGGCGTCCTCGATCGCCCTGGTGGCCTCGGTTCCCGACGGCCCGCCGTGCGGAGGGTTGTACTTGAAGCCCCCATCCTCCGGCGGATTGTGCGAAGGCGTCACGACGATGCCGTCGGCCAGGCCGCTGCGGCGGCCGCGGTTGTGGGTGAGGATGGCGTGCGATATGGCCGGGGTCGGCGTGTAGCCGCGCCTGCCGTCGATCATGACCTCGACGCCGTTCGCCGCCAGCACCTCCATGGCCGAGACGAAGGCGGGCTCGGAGAGGGCGTGGGTGTCGATGCCGACGTAGAGCGGGCCGTCGATCGATTCCCTCCGCCGGTAATCGCAGATGGCCTGCGTGGTGGCCAGGATGTGCAGCTCGTTGAACGAGAGCCGGAGCGAGGAGCCGCGGTGGCCGGAGGTGCCGAACGCCACGCGCTGCCGTCGATCCGACGGATCGGGCCGCTGCGCGTAGTACTCGGCGACGAGGCGGGGAACGTTCACGAGCATGTCGTTCGTGGGCGGCGTCCCGGCGAGCGACGAGCGGCTCATGCTCGAAGCATATCGTGGAGCGCTATCCGAGCTTCACCGAGAGCATCGACACCGACCCCCCGTCCACGCCTTCGACGGGAAAGGTCACGGCCTCGCTCTCCTGCTGCGTGCCGAGGACGTAGAGGAGCGGGAGGTAATGGTCAGGAGTGGGGATGGACAGCATCGCGTCGCGGCCGAGCTGTTCGTAGTCGATGAGCGGCTGATGGTTCGCCGCGGCCATCCACTGCCGCGCCTGCGTCTCGAACCGGACCGCCCAGTCGTGCGGCTCGGCGGGATGCTTTCCCCACGAATAGGCATGCAGGTTGTGCACGAGGTTGCCGCTGCCCACGACCAGGACGCCATCCTCCCTCAACGGCGCCAGCCGCTTGCCGAGCGCGTAGTGGAACGGGGCCGGCTGCGTCTCGTCGATGCTCAGTTGCACCACTGGAACGTCCGCATCGGGAAAGACGTGCCGCAGCACCGACCAGGTGCCGTGGTCGAGGCCCCACCGCTGGTCGAGCCCGACCTCGAGGGGCGCGAGGATCTGCCGCACGCGCCGGCACAGCTCGAGGTCGCCCGGCGCCGGATACAGCACCTCGTACAACGGGCGCGGAAACCCGCCGAAGTCATGGATCGTGCGCGGCCTCTCCACGGCGGTGACGAGCGTAGCCGGCAGATACCAGTGCGCGGAGACGCAAAGGACGGCCTTCGGCCGCGGCAACTCCCGCCCGATGCGCGCCCATCCCTCCGTCCACCGGTTCTCCTGCAGGGCGTTCATCGGATTGCCGTGCCCGAAGAAGATGGCCGGCATCCGCAAGTTCTTGCTCATCGTTGCGGCCGGGAGAGTACTACGGGACCGGCGGTGCGCGCCGCTCAGCCGAGGTCGAGCACCCCGCGGAACTTCCCCGCCCGGTAGTCGCGGACGGCCTGCTCGATCTCGTCACGCGTGTTCATGACGAAGGGCCCGTGCGCGACGACGGGCTCACCGAGCGGCGCGGCGTGTCCGAACACGACCATCGCGCCGGTCCGCGCCTCGAGCTCGATCTCGTCTCCGTCCTCGTTCATCTCCACGAGGTGGAAGGCGCCGGCGCTCTCTCCTGAAACGCCGACCTCACCTCGAACCACGTAGAGGAAGACGTTGCGCTCCCGCGGGGCCGGAAGGGCGAGCCTTCCCCCGGCCGGCACCTCCACGGTCATCATCTGAACACCCGTCAGCGACTCGATCGGACCGCGTTGCTGATCCCACGAGCCGGAGATGAGACTCACCGTCACGCCCCCTTCGCCCGCCGTGAACGATGGGATCTGCTCTCTCTGCAGCCCGGCGTACCGTGGCTCGACCATCTTCAGGCGCGAAGGGAGATTCACCCACAGTTGCAGGATCTCCAGCGGACCGCCACGCTCGAGGAACTCCTCCGGAGAGATCTCGGCGTGCTCGAGTCCACGCCCGGCGGTCATCCACTGCACGCCCCCCGCGTGAATGACGCTCTCGTGCCCGCCGGTGTCGCGGTGGGCGAGCAATCCCTCCACGATGAAAGTGACGGTCTCGAAGCCGCGATGCGGGTGCGGGCCGAACGGCAGGCCGCGATTGCGCGGCGGATAGACCTGCGGACCGTGATGGTTCAGGAAGAGGAAAGGATCGATCTGGTCGAGCGACTCGCTCGGCAGTGGCCGCCGCGTCTGCAGCTCCCCGATGTCGTCGCGCACGGCGCGATGCAGCGTCCTGATGCTCCTGCTGCTCATGTTCGCCACCGACACGACTCCGCCCGCGACCCCGGTTCCGTAGCACGGACATCGAAGGTTCCGAAAAGGGGCGCAGCGCTGCTGCGCCCCTCTCTTTTACGGAGCGACGGCCGCGCCGAAGTCGATGTAGATCTCGGCCAGCTTCTGTCTCGCGGCGGGGTCGGCGCGGGCCAGGTCGGCGGCGATCTCATCCCGCCGTGCCAGCGTGCGGGCCAGGACCTCCTGCCGGGTGGAGACCGCCTCCAGTCGGGGGTCGTTCACCGCCTGCTGCACGCCGTCGAAGAAGGCCGTGGCATGCGTCGCCGCCGTGCCGAAGTTGTTGAGGGAGGCCTCGTGCATGACCTCGCCGAGGGTCCCGCGCAGCCGGGCCACCTGAAGATTGAACTGCGCCTGCTGGAGCGCCGCCTGCGTCTCGGCCGCCCGCGCGTTGGCCTGCTCGAGCTCCTGGCCCATCCGGCGCGCGCGAAGCGTAGGCGGGAGAAATCCGATCAGGAAAATCACCACGGCGCCGGCCACGGCTGCCAGGGCGATCTTCAGTCGCCGGTCCGACATGACGTTCGAGGTTTCTTTTCGCGCTTCTTCCATGTTGCCCGAGATTCTATCGCAGACGCCGGGCTTTCACTCCACCGGTCCCAGCGTCTCGTCGAGCCACTTCTGCACGAGGGGAATGAGCACGCCGGCGGGCGCGCCGTGGCCGCCGTCGTAGACGACCATCCGCTTCGGCTCCCGCATCAGGCGGAACAGCGGCTCCGCCTCGGTCAGCAGCGATGCCACCTCGTCGTAGCGCCCCTGGACCATCAGCTTCGGCGCGGCGATGCGCGGCGCGAAGTTGATGCGGCTCGCCGCCGGAGCATCCGTCGCTTCCCGCATCCGGATGCTGCTGCCAATGAGCACGATCGAGCGGTAGCGCGGATCGACCGCCGCGACGATGACGCCGATATGCGACCCGCCGCTCAGTCCGCACATTCCGATGCGGGTCGCGTCGATCTCCGGCCGCGTCTCCAGGTAGTCGAGCCCGCGACGCAGCTCCGTCGTCCGGGCGATGACGTAGTCGGGGTACTCGTTCGACCGCGAGTCGGGAGGGGTCATGCCGGGCGGCCAGGGCCGCTCCAGGTATCCCTCCAGGGCCACCGAGAAAACGGCGCGGCCGTCGCGCAAGACCCACGGCACCATCGCCTCGATGTTCGACGCCAGCGGTCTCCAGCCGCTTCCGACGTCGCTCCCGGGAAGATAGTGGATGACCTGGAATGGAGCACGGAAGCCTTTCGGGAGATACAGATAGGCCACCGTCCTCTTTCCGGCGACGCTGTTGAACGAGATCGTCTCCCGTCTCCACTCCCTCGTTTCGACGACCTCGGTCACCTTTGCATCCAGCGGACTGCCGGCATAGTCGTAACGAGCACGCAGCTCCGCGAAGCTTCGGTCATCGACGGGCCGGTACTCCGGCACTACGTCCGTCGCGCTCAGCTCGAACGCTCCCTGGTCGGACCCGTCCTCGGCCTCGATCACGCTGCGGAAGCCGATCGACGATCCGGAGTAGAAGGGGGGAAACGCGCCTGTCGCCCCGAAGTGGTAGACGGGGTCCCCGAACCCTCCGCCCCGTGTCGTGTAGCCGGGACTCCGCCGGTTCCGGCACCATTCGGCGACGTTGCCGGCCATGTGGTGCGCCCCCCAGACGCTAATACCGAACGGCATGCTGTGGACAGGCATCGTCCCCTTGCCGAGGACGTTCGCCCGCTCGGTGGCGTCCACCCCTTCGCCGATGTTTCCCCACGGGAAATTGGCGCGAGGGTCGGTCACCGGATAGCGCGCCGCCCTTTCCCATTGATAGACGGTCGGCAGTTTCTTCCCCTTCCAGGCCGCAAAGGCCGCCGCCTCGTACCAGGTGATATCGGTCACGGGATGGTTCTCGCGCCCGCGGGGCGGTTGCCCGGCGCTCCAGCTTCGCGGGCCGGCCATGCCGGTCGCGTCGCGAAAGCGGGCCATGGCCTGTTCGAACGAGAGCCGCTTCCCTCCGTCGGTGAACGGATGTCTCCAGAGATCGCGGCGGCGGTACCCGCCTGCCCGAACGAACTCTTCGAATTCCGCGTTGGAGACTTCGTAGCGGTCGATGAAGAAGTCGTCGAGGACCACGGCGCGGTCGCTCGGCCGCTGCCAGCCGGTGAGGCGGTACTCCCCTCCCTTGACGAACACCATCCCGGGCGGCGCTTCCCCGCTCTTGTGCAGGTCCACCTCGAGGTGGGGTGAGTGGCGCCGCATGAGCTGTCCACGGAAAAACGCAGGGGCCGTCGACATCGGAAGGACGGCGGCGGCATATCCCTCTTTCGTGATCGTGACGAGATAGTCAGCCCAGGCCAGCCGTGGAATGGTGAGCGGCGTGGTGCCGGCGTCCTGCCCTTCCGGCGATCCCTTGAAGCGCCGCAGGTGCACGCTGGCGCCCGGCGGATCGCTCTCGATGACCACCTTCTCGCTCGAGTTGGCGATCACGTTGTGCAGCCGTTCGTTGTTCGGAAACATCGACGCCGCCGCGACCGCCGCTCCGTACGCCTCCGGGTAGGCCCTTCGCCTGAGATGTCCCTCGGCCGTGGCGATCAACCGCTCGGCGTCGCGCTCCCGCTTCCCGTGGAGCGCCATCCAGGCCGCCCCGCCGATGAGAACCAGGATCACCACCGCCGCCGCCGCTCCGGCCACGCGCTTCCAGGAGGGGCGGCCTGCCGCCCCGCCCGGGACGCCGGTGGCGGCCATCTCGCCACTCAATCCGCGGAGGGCCTGCAGCATCTCCCCCGCATTTCCGTACCGGCCCCCGGCGCTCTTCTCGAGCGCCCTGAAGATGACTTTCTCCAGTGCGGGGGGGACGCCGGGTCGGTTCAGCGGAGGAGGAGGCTTCGAGATGATGGCGCCCGCGATTTCGGTGGCGGTCGTCCCCTCGAACGGGCGTCTGCCGGCGAGCATCTCGTACAGGACGACGCCGAGGCTGAAGACGTCGGCGGCGGGCGTGATCTCGGCGCCGGCGAGCTGCTCGGGCGCCATGTAGCCGAGGGTCCCCATGGTGAAGCCGGGCTCGGTCTTGAGCAGGGTGGCGGCATCCGGCCCCTCGCGCTCGCGGAGC
>DATLEX010000306.1:0-14148 GCA_035525045.1 Thermoanaerobaculia bacterium
GGGAGCGGGCGGTCGCAGAGCAGTCGTGGGGGCGGTTGGAGACGACGCAACTGAGGCCGAGAATCTGACCCGAAGTGGCGGTCCGCAGAGGCTTCGAGTCTCCGAGCCGCGAGGCGAAGATGAGATCGAACTGTCCATCGCGCACGAGGTAGACGCCACGCGGCTCCTCCCCTTCGCGGAACAGGACGCTGCCCGGTCTGACACTCTCCGGGCGCTCGAACGGGGCCAGCAGGTCGGCCACAAGTGGCCTGGCGGTCTGTAACGCATCGGTTGCGATCTGAGCACTCACCATCACACCTCGCAGAGATTCACTTGATCCTTCCAACGCTACCGGCCCCTCGCGGTCAGCTCTGTGACCGGTGCTACACGTGAACGTGTAAGAGTGACGATCCTCGACTAGACCGAGACCATGTTCTCCAGTGCCGGCTTGGCGATGATGAAGAGGCTCGAGCCCTTGACTTCGATCAGTTTGCGCCGCCTGAAGTCGCTCAGCAGGCGGGTGACGGTCTCGCGGGTCGTGCCGATCATCTGGGCGATCTCCTCGTGGGTGAGCAGAACCTTGATGCGAACGCCCTTGGTGGTCTGCTCGCCGCCCTTCTCGGACCAGTCCAGGAGCAGACGGGCGAGCTTCTCGGATGTGGTCTGCGAGAGGCCGAGGGAGCGGATCTCGCGCTGGGCCGAGTGATATTTCTCACTGAGCTGCTGCGCGGTGTGCATGCACGCTTCGGCGTTCCCCACCAGGAACTTCATGAAGTCGTCGCGCTTGATGAAGTTGAGCTGCGACGGCTCGATGGTTTCGGCCGAGACCTCGTACGGCTTGTTCAGGATCGTGGCGCTCGCGCCCAGCACTTCGCCGGGCTCGGCGATCTTCACGATCAGGGTCTTCCCCTCCGTGGAGGACGTGGTCAGCTTCACCCGCCCGCTGCACAGAATGAAGACCCCGCGCGGCTCCTCCCCCTCCACGAACAGAAGCGATCCCTTCGGATAGAGGCCGGTGAACTTCACCGTATCCAGCGTGCCCACCGTCTCCTCGGACATGTTGCAGAAGAGCCGCTCCGCGCGGACCCGGCACTCGCTGCAGTTGTACTCGACTTCCAGGTTGTAGGGCGACGGCATGACTGCCTCCGATCTGTCGTCACATAATCTAGGGTGATCGGTCGCCTGGCGGCGTGGAGCCGCGTCACCGGTGATCGTGACGATCATCACCCCGCTGCGCCGGAACGTTTCAGCAGGTCACAGAGTGAGGTGACACCGCTGCTCGCCGCCTCGCCGAAACGAACATACGTAGTCATCGGTTCATCAAAGGAGGCGTTATGAACCTGTTGACCCGTTTTGACCGCTGGGAACCGTTCGAAGAGCTCACCACCCTGAAGAACCGCATGGACCGGATGCTGTCGCGGTTCACCGAAGAAGGTGAAGAACCGCTGCTGACCGCCAGGTGGGCTCCTGTCTCCGACATCTTCGAGACCGGGGACGCCTTCATCGTGAAGGCGGAGCTCCCCGGGATCGAGGAGAAGGACATCACCGTGGAGATCGAGGGCAATGTCCTGACCCTCCAGGGGGAGAGGAAGCTGGAGACGGAGACGGAGGAGAAGGGGTATCGCCGCATGGAGCGCTCCTACGGCAAGTTCCTCCGCTCCTTCACCCTCCCGCAGAACGTGAAGCCGGAGAAGATCACCGCCGCGTTCGTCAACGGCATCCTGGAAGTGACGGTGCCGAAGAAGGAGGAGTCGAAGCCGCGGAAGATCTCCGTCGAGCTGAAGAAGAAGCTCGTCTCGGCGGCATAGCCGCCTCTGGAGCGCGGGCGAGGTCTCGCCCGCGCTCCCCCTCACCAGCTGATCCGGAACTCGGCCCCCCCTTCCGGACGATTCTCGAGGGCGTAAGTGAAGCCGTGGTTCGTCAGGATCTCCTGCACGATCGTGAGCCCCAGGCCGCGCCCGTCCTTGCGCGTGGAGAAAAACGGGCTGAACAGATCGGCGCGAATCGATTCCGCGACTCCCGGCCCCGAGTCGGCCACGGCCAGGGCCCGGCCGGAGCCGCGGATGCACACCCGCCCCTCGCGGCCGACGGCCTCGACGGCGTTCCGCACCACGTTCAGCACCACCTGCTCGAGCTGGGCGCGGTCTGCGTCCACCGTCTGCATCGGATCGACGCCGACTTCCAGCTCGATGTCCCGCCCCTCCAGCTCCGGCCGGAGGAGGGAGGCGATCCCGCGGACGACTTCCCCGACGCGCACCGGCTCCGGCCGCGGCGCAGGAATGCGCACCACCTCCGCCAGATCGTGCATGAAGCGGTTCAGGGCATCCATCCGCGAGGAGGCCACGGTCACCGCGGAGGTGAAGTCGGCGCGGTCGCTCTCCCGGACGTCGCGGGAGTACCGAAGGATCGAGTCGAGAAGCGATCGCACGGAGCCGACCGAGTTGTTCACCTCGTGCGACATCATGCGGATCAGCTTCTCGTAGGCCGCCTTCTCGGAGAGCCGCAGCTCCTCGGTCATCTCCTCGATGAGGAAGAAGCTCTTGCTGAACCCGCGATCGCGAAACTCGGCCCGCCAGACCTTCAGCCGCCGCGAGCCGTCGACCGTCAACAGGCGGGACTCGCCCGGCGCCATGGCCCTCAGCTCCGGAGGGAGGACGTATCCCAGAAGCCGCTCCGCGGCCGGGTTGGTCCTTTCCACGTTCCCCTCGAAGTCGCAGATGATGATTCCGGACGGCGAGGCCTGCACGATCTGCCCGAGGAGCTGATGCTGTTCTTCCGCGGTCAGGCGCTCCTCGCGAAGACGGTCGATCATCTTGTTGTAGACGGCGATGAGGTCGTCCATCTCCGGCTGACCGACCGGCGTGAAGCGCGTGGAGAAGTCGCGCTCGTTGATCAGCTCCGCTCCGGTCCGGAGGAGGTCGAGCGGAACGAACAAGGCCCGCACCAGCCGGTAGCTGATGACGATGGAGAGGATGAACAGCGCCTCCACCGCGAACAGCAGCACCGGGCGCTCGATCAGGACGATGATGGCCGCGACGGCGATGACCACGTGCAGCGCCACGAAGTACGCCGTGATCTTCGCCCGCAGGGTCATGCCGTGAGCCCGTGCTTCTCCAGGCGCCGGTAGAGCGCCGCCCGGCTCAGACCCAGCGCCTCGGCCGCGCGCGAGACGTTCCCCTCGTAGTGCCGCAGGCACTTCTCGATCATGGCCCGCTCGATCTCGTCGAGTGTCATCGTGCCGGCGTCGGGAAGGGTCTCGCCCCGCGCCTCCCGTCCGCCGGCGTCGGCCACGGCGATGAAGTCCTCGGCATCGAGCTGGCGCCGGGCCCGGATCAGCACGGCGCGATCGACGAGCTGCCGGAGCTGCCGGACGTTCCCCGGCCACGGCTGCGTCCGCAGCCACTCGACCGCCGCCGGAGTCATCGCCTCGACCTCGGCTCCATAGGCCTGCGCCGCCATCTGCAGGAAGTGGCGGGCCAGCGTGGCGATGTCGCCGCGCCGCTCCCGCAGCGAGGGAAGCTGAATGGTGATCAGGTTCAGCCGGTAGAAGAGGTCTTCTCGGAACTCTCCCCTGCCCGCGAGCTCGGCCAGGGGGCGGTTGGTGGCCGCGATCACGCGCACGTCGACGTTGCGGGGACGGCTGGAGCCGAGAACTTCGAAGGTGCGGTCCTGCAGAACGCGCAGCAGCTTGACCTGGGAGCCGGGATCGAGCTCGCCGACCTCGTCGAGGAAGATCGTGCCGCCGTCGGCGGTCTCGAAGCGGCCCTTCCGCGTCTCGCGGGCATCGGTGAAGGCGCCGCGCACATGCCCGAACATCTCGCTCTCGAACAGCGTCGAGGAGATGCCGCCGAGGTTCACCTTGACGAATGGGCCGCCGCGCCGCCGGCTGTTCCGGTGAATGGCCTCCGCCACCAGCTCCTTCCCCGTGCCGCTCTCGCCGAGGATGAGGACGGAGGCGTCGGTGGGGGCCACGCGGCCGATCAGCTCGAGGATGCGCACGATCTTCGGATCGCTGCCGATGATGTTCGAGAAGTCGTAGCGCTCGTCGAGCTCGGCGCGGGTGAGCGCCGGCGTCGCCTCTTCGCCGGCGGCGAGGAGGCCGAGGGCGGTCTCCACCGACTGCAGCACGTGGGCGTTGGACCACGGCTTGGTGATGAAGTCGGCGGCACCGCGTTTCATCCCTTCCACGGCCAGCGAGATCGATCCCCAGGCGGTCATGAGGATGACCGGCACCTGCGGATCGTGCTCGCGGATGTCGGCCAGGAGCCGCAGGCCCTCTTCGCCCGTGGTGCGGCGCGTGAAGTTCATGTCCTGGATGACGAGCCGAGGGCGGTCGGCCCGCACGATGGAGAGCGCTTCATCGGGTCCCGACGCGGTGACGGCGCGATGGCCGTGCTGTTTGAGGAGCAGGGCCAGGGACGCCGTCACCGAGGCGTCGTCGTCGACGATGAGGATGGGTGCGGTCACTCGTAATGGAGAGCCTGAGCCGGCTGCACGCGCGACGCGAGCCAGCCGGGATATACACCGCAAAGTACCGTGAGGGCGTAGATGGCCGCAAGCGATCCGGCCAGGCCGCCGGCGAATGCGGACGGCGTGATGACGGTCAGCAGGCCGAGCAACGGCAACTGCGTGACCACGCCCAGACCGAGAACGACGGCCAGGGTGGTGAGCATCGCCACCTCGCCGACGATCTGTCGCTGCACGGCCGGTCCGCTGGCGCCGACCGCGCGGCGGAGACCGATCTCGCGCGTACGGCGCGTGACGTTCTGCCAGAGGACGCCGCTGAGGCCGAGCACGACCATGGCGATGAGGAACGTCGCCACCATCGCCAGCGCCACCAGGGGAAAGAGCGCCGTGCGGTGCGCGAACTGCCGCATCCTGCTCATCTGCCGGATCCGGAAGTTCATCTGCGGCGCAATCTGGTGGAGCCGCTCGTTGAGGGCCTGCTCGAACGATGCGGGCGTGCCGGGGCGAAGGCGGATGAGAAGATTGCCGGAGAGACGCTCGGAGTTGTTCACGGATACACGCTCGAACACGATGTTCAGCGGCTTGCCGAAGTTCGCGAACTCGCCGCTCTTCCGGTACGACGGGACCACGCCGATGACCCGGATCTCCCTCTCCTCCTGGTTGTCGAACTTCTGGCCGACAGGGTCCTCGCTCCCGTACACCGCGGCGGCGAGATCGGCGTCGATGACCACGGGCGCGTAATTCGCGGCGTCATCCTGCGGACCGAACCACCGCCCGCGCAGCACCTTCAATTGCATCACCTCGGCGAAACCGTCGGTCACCTGGTCCTGGCTCACGAAGACCCGCTTTCCGTTGATCGTCCAGATCCCTTCCATGGAGCCCATGGAGTAGGCCGGCATCGCCGACCCCGCCACGGCCACGACTTCCGGCATCGTCCGCAGCTCGCGCATCATGAGCTCGAGGGCCTGACGCTCGCGCTCGGCGCGGCCGGACTCCTCCGCCATGCGGTTGCTCTCCACGCGAATATTCCAGACCTCGCGCCACTCGAATCCGAGCGGCTGACGCACGCTGCCGATCAGCGCGGAGGCCAGCGTCAGCACGGCGAACAGGACCAGGAACGACAGAAAGATCTCCACCACGATGAGCGCGTTGGCGCGCTTGCGATTCCAGACGATCTTCAGAATGTGCCGGATCATTGCGTGCCTCCTCGAAGAGCATTGACGGGATGCAGACGCGACATCCTCCAGGCCGGATACACGCCGGAGAGCACGCCGAAAAAGAGGGCCAGGAGCATCCCGAACCCGAACACGCGCAGGTTCATCATGAGCTGCATGTCGGGCACGGGCGCGAGACGGTTGATCATCGGAAGGAGGGCCGCGGCGAGCACGAATCCGCCCACTCCACCGACCGCGGTCATGACGACGTTCTCGAATACGAACTGCCGCACGAGCGCCGAACGCGGCGCGCCGAACGCGCGGCGCACGCCGATCTCGGAGCTGCGCTCGAGGATGCGGCTGAGGTTGAGCGTGATGAGGTTCACCGCCGGCAGGGCCATGAAGGCCAGGGCCAGCACTCCCAGGACCGTCGCCACCCGTGTCGTGGCGGTCGAATCTGCGTTTCGGTTTCCGACCACCATTCGGGCGAATCCCTCGAACGGAGTATCAAGACCGGCCCTGGTGGTCTTGAACTGTCTCCCTTCGGCGCTCGGCACGCGCGGCAGACGGCTCTCGAACTCCCGTTTCAGCGCCGGAAAGTCAGCCCGGTCGCGCGCCAGCACCGCGCCGGAGAAGTCGCCGATCATCTGCGTGCGGTATTCGGACGACTTCATCGTTCCGATCGGCACCCACACCTGGGAGTAGGCCATGAACCGGGTGAACGGCACGCGGGGAACGACCCCCACCACCCGGAACGCCCTCCCGTCCAGATCGATCGTGCGCCCGACGGCGGGAGCGCCGTCGAACAGCTTCGCACGCATCTCGTCGGTGATCACCGCCACCTGGCGGCCTGACTCGTCATCCCGCGCGGAGAAGGGCGCCCCTTCGATGAAGCGGAAATCGAGAATCTGCCAGTAGGCGCCGTCGGCCCTCTTGAGCATCGTGTCGATCCGGGCGCCGTCGCGATAGATCGCCGTCGACTGCGTGGTGGAGAAGATCGAGGCCTTCTCGATGTTCGGCAGCGTGCGGACGAACCGATCGAGGAATCCATAACCCGGCGTCGAGGTCATCCCGTACTGATCGCCGTACTGGCCCAACGTGTAGACGACCAGCGTCCGATCGAAGCGCGTCTCCGGCGCCCCCGGCGCAAACAGGTCGTCGAGGACCGCCGTGGCCACCATCAGCACGGCCAGGGTCATGGCGATGCCGAAGAGGGAGATGGCGGTGAAGGTCTTCCTGCGCGCCAACACCTTCAAGGCAAGTTTCAAGTGCGTTTTCATGTCGATGTCCCTCTTCTACTGGTCACGTTCCTACGCCACCTGCCGCCCGTCGAAGAGGCGCACGATCCGATTCGCCTGCGCGGCGAAGCGCTCGTCGTGCGTGACCATCACGATGGTCGTTTCGTCGGTGCGGTTCAGATCGGCGAGGATGGTCATGATCTCCTCCCCCATCCGGCTGTCGAGGTTGCCGGTCGGCTCGTCCGCGAGGAGGACGCGGGGCCTCCCGACGATGGCGCGGGCGATGGCCACGCGCTGCTGCTGGCCGCCGGAGAGCTGCGTGGGGAAGTGATGGATCCTCGAGCCGAGGCCGACGCGGTCGAGGGCCTCGCGGGCCAGGCGGCGCCGTTCGGACGCGGCCATGCTCCGGTAGAGCAGCGGGATCTCCACGTTGTCGATCACCTTCAGATCGGGGACGAGATGGAAGCTCTGAAACACGAACCCCAGCTTCTCGTTGCGCACGCGGGCCAGGCGGCGATCCCCCTGCCCGTTGATCTTCTCCCCCTCGAGATGGAGCGCGCCGCCGCTCGGCGCGTCGAGCAGGCCGATGATGTTCAGCAGCGTGCTCTTCCCGCAGCCGGACGGCCCCATGATCGAGACCAGCTCCCCCTTCTCAACCTCCAGGTTGATGTTGTCGAGCGCCAGCGTCTCGATGCGCTCGGTGGTGTAGACCTTCTTCACGTTCTCCAGCCTGATCATCGCAGTCGTATCTCCTTCAGCCCTTCGTAGTCGTTCATGTTCGAGATCACCACTTCGTCGCCGGCGGCCAGACCGCCGCGCACTTCCACGTTGTCTTCTCCCACGCCCCCCCAGCGCACCGCGACCCGCAGCAACGTGCCGTCGCGGACCACGAACACATCCTCGGAGGGCGCCTGCGCCAGCGCGCCGCGCCGCACCTGGAGCACACCCGGCCTGCGGCTGGTGACGATGAAGGCGTCCACGCGGAGGTTGTTGCGGAGCCGGGCGTGCGCCTCCTCCTCCAACGTCACGTGCAGGCGCGCCACGCCGTTCTCGATGCGCGGGTCGATCGAGCTCAACGTGCCATTCACCACGGTCCCCTCGTCGACGCGGATGCGCACCGGCATTCCCGCCACCAGACGGGGGATGTAGAGGTCCGACACCGTGGCCACGATCCTGAAGGTGGAGAGGTCGGCGATGCGGGCCAGGACGTCGCCGCGGCGGACAGTGGTCCCCTCTTCCTGCACGATCGCAGTGATGATCCCCTGGCGGGGGGCGCGCATCATGGCCAGGTCGAGCTGCCGCCGCGACTCGGCGCGCTCCTTCCGCAGGATGCTCGTGTCGAGGGCCGCGGCGGCGAGCTGCGCGTCGCCGCTGCGGATGGTTCGGGCGATCTTCTGTTCGATCTGCGCCAGCTCGATCCCGATTTTCTTCGCCGCCGTGGCGTCGAGAAGGGCCTCCTGCTCCGAAGCCAGTCCCTCCGCCCGCAGGCGCCGCGTCTGCTCCGCTTTCAGGCGCAGGATCTCGGCGTCGAGCTCCTTCTGTTCGAGCTCCGCGCGGAGGGCGGCCACGCTCTCCTCGATCTGCAGGCGGAGGCGCGCTCCCTCGCTCTCCTTCTGGGCCAGCTTCTCGTCGAGCCGCTCGAGGTCGAGCCGGGTGGCGCTGGTGTCGAGGGTCAGCAGCTCGTCCCCCACGCCGATGGCGTCACCGGCACGGCGGTGCACGCGCAGGACGCGCGCCTCGACCGGACTGGAAACCGCCTGCTCGACCTCGGGCATGACCATCCCGCTGGCCTGAACGGTCGCCTCCACGGCACCGCGCGCGACGACCGCGGTTTGAATGTCTCGCCGGCGCACCGACGGCCGCAGCCACTCCACGGTCGCCGCGACCGTGAAGACGACCGCGGCAACCGCGATCACCGTCACTATCACCCGCCGCATCTGAGCGCGCCGGCGAACCTCGGGAGCGATTTCGCGATCCATACGCCGAGCCTCCAGGGCGAACGATGTGCCACCCGCGCGCATCGCAGAATCAGCGACTTACATCGGTTCGGGTGTGCGCATCCGAACGTCGTGTCCGGAAACGGACAGCTCCCGAGCGTGCTACAGTCTGCCGCCCCGACCGATGAAGCTCCTGCGTATCCTGATCCCGCTCCTCGCGGCATCGCTTCCGCTCGTGGCGCAGGAGCCGGCCCTGGAGGTCGCGCACAGCGGCGTGGCGCTGCGGGGCGGGCGCTTCCATCTGAAGATCACCTCCGGCGGTTTCGCGCCCGCGACCGCCGCCGAGATCCTCGTCGATGGCCGGGCCGTGCAGCAGGTCACCCTCACGCCCGGCGAGCAGGAGGTGATCCTCGACGAGGCGAAGGCCTCCGGACCGAGTCACCAGATCGAGGTCCGCGCCGGCGGGGTATCTGCGGCGACCTCGGTGCGGACGATCCCCGGCTGGCTCTCGATCCTCCCCCCCATCGTGGCCATCGCCCTGGCGCTGGCGTTCAAGGAAGTGCTGCTCTCGCTGAGCCTCGGCATCTTCGCCGGGGCGCTCATCCTCTATCAGTGGAACCCGATCACCGCCTTCGCCCGCTCGATCGACAGCATCGTCGTCCCGGCGGTGGCCGACCTCGACCACGCCAAGATCATCGTCTTCTCCATGCTCCTCTGCGGGATGGTGGGGGTGATCAGCCGGAGCGGCGGGACGCTGGGGATCGTCGACCGGGTGCGGAAGTTCGCCACCACGGCGCGGCGCGGCCAGCTCTCGGCCTGGATCATGGGGGTGCTCATCTTCTTCGACGACTACGCGAACACGCTCATCGTCGGCTCGACGATGCGGCCGGTGACCGACCGGCTGCGCATCAGCCGGGAGAAGCTCGCCTACATCGTCGACTCCACCGCCGCGCCGGTGGCGAGCATCGTTCCGATCTCCACCTGGATCGGGTTCGAGGTGGGGCTGATCGCGGCGGCCTTCACGCAACTGAATATCACCCTGAACCCCTACGTCACGTTCGTGGAGACGATCCCGTTCCGCTTCTACCCGATCCTGGCCCTGGTGCTCGGCTTCACCATCGCCGTCACCTGCCGCGACTTCGGGCCGATGCTGCGCGCCGAGCTCCGCGCCAGCAGCACCGGCGAGGTGGTCGCGCCCGGCGACACGCCGCTGGCCGACTACAGCAGCGAGGCCCTCACTCCGCCCGACGGGATGGCCCACCGCGCCATCAATGCCTGGCTTCCCATCGTCACCGTGGTGGTGGTGACGATCGCCGGGATGTACGTCTCCGGCGCGGCGAAGCTGAACCGCGCCGATCACCCGGGAACGCTGGCCTGGCTGCGGGAAGTATTCGGCGAGGCGGCAAGCCTCGACAGCCTCCTGTGGGGCAGCCTGGCCGCGGTGGTGGTGGCCATCGCCCTTCCGCTGATCCAGCGCCTCATGAGCGTGCGGCAGACCATGACCGCGCTCGTGGAAGGGTTCAAATCGATGCTGCTGGCCATCGTGGTGCTGATCCTGGCGTGGGGAATCGGCCGCGTCACCGGCGAGCTGCACACGGCCGACTACGTCGTGGGTGTCACGCAGGGCGTGCTCTCGCCGCACTGGCTCCCGGTCATCGTCTTCGTCACCTCGGCGGCCATCGCCTTCGCCACCGGCACGTCGTGGGGAACGATGGGCATCCTCATGCCGCTTGTGATTCCCGTCGCCCACCGCCTGGCCATGGCCGGCGGCCACGCGCCGGGCAGCGAGCTGCACCACGTCCTCCTCCTCGGCACGATCTCCTCGGTGCTGGCCGGGAGCGTGTGGGGCGACCACTGCTCGCCGATCTCCGACACGACCATCCTCTCGAGCATGGGCTCCGGCTGCGACCACATCGCCCACGTCCGCACGCAGCTTCCTTACGCACTGGCGGTCGGTTTCCTCGGCATGATCGCCGGCGACATTCCGACCGCCTACGGAATGAGCCCATGGATCTCGCTGCTCGTCGGCGCGGCCGTGATCGTGGCCGTGGTGAGATTGTTCGGGACGAGGAGTGATTGGGGCGGCGCGCCGTCAACCGTTAACCGTTAACGGCCCCCCTTGCTTCCTGCCGTGAACGGCGTACATTCCTCTGGCATGAGCGCAATCGAACAGACGCTTTCGACGAAGTATCCGGCGGTCCGCAACTTCATCGGCGGCAAGTTCTCCGAGACGAGCTGCGAGCACCTCGACGTCACCAACCCGGCCGATGGAAGCTTGATCTCGCGCGTGCCGCTCTCGCCGGCGGGTGAAGTCGACCGCGCCGTCGCGGCGGCCAGGGCCGCTTTCCCGGGCTGGGCCGGCACTCCGATCAAGGAGCGCGTGCAGGTCTTCTTCCGCTACAAGACCCTCCTGGAGAAGAACATCGACGAGCTGGCCGCGCTGGTGACCGAGGAGAACGGGAAGATCGACAGCGAAGGGCGCGCGGAAGTCCTCAAGTCGGCGGAGCTGACTGAGTTCGCCTGCTCACTCCCCCAGCTCACCGCCGGGGAGGTGCTGGAAGTGAGCCGGGGCGTGGAGTGCCGCATCGAGCGGTTCCCGATCGGCGTGGTGGCATCCATCACCCCGTTCAACTTCCCGAACATGGTGCCGAACTGGACGCTGCCGAACGCCATCGCCCTCGGCAACTGCATGGTGCTCAAGCCGAGCGAGCTCGTTCCGCTCAGCGCCATCCGCATCGCCGAGATCCTCCGCCAGGCCGGCCTCCCGGACGGCGTCTTCAACGTCGTCAATGGCGGGCAGCAGACGGTCGAAGCCATCTGCGATCACCCCGACATCGAGGCCATTACCTTCGTCGGCTCCACGCGCGTGGCGAAGATCGTCTACCGCCGCGGCACGGCCAGCCTCAAGCGCGTGCTGGCCCTCGGCGGCGCGAAGAACCACCTCATCGTCATGCCCGACGCGGAGCCGGAGATGACCTCGACCAACGTCGTGGCCTCGATGTCGGGCTGCGCCGGGCAGCGTTGCATGGCCGCCTCGGTGATGATGGCCGTCAAGGGAAGCGATCACATCATCGAGCGGATGGTGCAGGTCATGCGGGGCATGGTGCCCGGGAACCACGTCGGGCCGGTCATCTCCCGGGAGGCGAAGCAGCGCATCGAGAAGTACATCACCGAGGCCGAGCGGGGCGGCGCGAAAGTGCTCGTGGACGGACGGAACTGCGTCGTGCCGGGGCGGGAGAACGGCTTCTACGTCGGCCCGACGCTGATCGACCACGTCACGCCCGACATGCGCATCGCCCAGGAAGAGGTCTTCGGGCCGGTCATGGTCATCATCCGGGCCGGGGACGTGGACGAGGCGCTGGACGTTCAGCACCGCTCTCGGTACGGCAACGCGGCCAGCGTCTTCACGGAGAGCGGCGGCGTGGCGCGCCACGTGATGGAGCGCGCCAGCGCCGGCATGGTCGGGGTCAACGTCGGCGTTCCGGTGCCGCGCGAGCCGTTCGGTTTCGGCGGATGGAACGAGTCGAAGTTCGGCGTCGGCGACATCACCGGTCGCAGCTCGATCGACTTCTGGACCAAGTCGAAGAAGATGACCACCAAATGGAACCGCGAAGCCGGCGTGAACTGGATGAGCTGATGGGCTGACTGGCTGATGGGGTCAGATCTCTGGTTCGATGGGAATCGCTACACCGCGTAGAGTCTCCAGGCAATGGTCGAGGGTCTTCCGCAGGAGCCGATCGTGCGTTAGAACCCATCGTTAGAACCTTCCCTGGTCCGTGATGCGGATGATGTAGTCGACGTGCTGGACGCCTCCGCGGGTGGTCACCTGCAGGGCACCACGCCTCTCGCGCTCCGGCAGGAGCGGGTCGTCGGCGAAGCGGATCTCCTCGGTCCAGCGGCGCGGGAGCCCGGGGCCGTCGATGGTGACGTGAATGTGCGCCGGCGTGCGCCCCCGCGGGTAGGAGCCCGGCCGGATCGTGCGCAGCTCGAACCGCCCCTCCGCGTCGCTCCTGGCCCAGCCGCGGAGCCGCCATCCCCGAGCGCCGTTCCTGTTGTAGACGCCGCCGGCGTCGGTCTGGTAAGCGAAGACGACGACGTCCGGCGCAGGCGTCACTCCGTCGTTCCGGAGGACGCGCCCGTGCACGACCATCGGCGTACCGGGCTCGCCCGCCGGCGCGATGCGACCAACGCTCGCGATCGTCGCCGGCCGCTCCTTCTGCGCGCGCTCCCACTCCCGAACCCAGCCTCCGTCCTGTGCGCAGAGAGGCGAGGCGATGAACAGCAGGACCATTCCCGATCTCATCGCGGCACCCCCGCCATCCGCAGATGGACCCTGACCTCGTCGCTGATCCCGTGCCGCGAGACCGAGCCGCCGCTCACGCCGAAGTCGTGGCGGTTGAGCACGAACTGCGACTCGAACAGCGGCCGCTCCCGATCCCCGTTGAGCGGCCGGGCGATGATCACCAGCGGGCGCGACATCCCGCGGATGGTGATCGTCCCTGTGAGGTGAACGCGCCCGTCCGGCAGCGGCCGGATGCGGCTGGCGACGAAGGTCATCTTCTGGAATCGCGCCGCGTGGAAGAACTGGGGGCCGCGGAGCTGCCGGTCGCGCTCGGGCTCCCCCGTCTCCACCGACGCCACGCGGACGCTCCAGCGCAGCGCGCTTCGCTCGGGCCGCTGCGGGTCGTACACGACCGCGCCCGCGAACTGGCGAAAGCGCCCTTCCACGACTTCCCGCCCGAACTTCGTCACGGTGAACCGGACGCTGCTCCGCTCCGGGTCGATCGCCCAGGTGCCGCTCGGCGGCGCGCTGGCAGCGCCTTCGAGGGCGAGCACCAGCACCGTAGTCCAGATCGCAATTCGCATCGAGTACTCCCCCGGATGAGAGGACGCCGCCGCCACGCCGGCCGTTAACGGAACGGCAGCCGGTCGCGCCAGTTCGGGACCCAGTTCCGCGGCGGGAGGGGCAGCTCGTCGATCCATGCCGTCACGGCGGAATCGTCTCCGGCACGGGCCCGGGCCAGCGTCGCGGGCGACCGCGGCGGCATCAGCTCCGCGGCACGGACGAGGAGCGTGTCGCGCTCGGGGGCTCCTCGCCTGGCCAGAATCAGAAGCGTGAGGACATCGCGCCGGCGCGCATCGCGGAGTGCCGTCTCCAGCGCCGGGGCTCGCGGCCCGGAGTCCCCCTCCAGGGCCCGAACAGCCGCCTTGAAGCCGGCGGTGGCGCTGCTGAAGAGCGGAACGGAGGGGAGCCCCGAACGTCGCATCACACTCGACGCCCCGCCGGGGACGAGCACCTCGCCCGCCTCGTTGTCGAGCCTCACCCAGCCCGACACGACGTCGACGCTGGTCTCCGCAGCATCGACGCGCAGA
>DATLEX010000172.1:0-2074 GCA_035525045.1 Thermoanaerobaculia bacterium
ATGCTCGGCGGTGAGCTGCTGCTCCGACTCGAACACGTCGTAGTAGCGGCCGCCGGAGAAGTCGGCGATGCCGCCCGACAGCGGATAGAGAGCACCGCAGCCGGTGCAACGAAGCGTCTCCGGGGCGCCGGCCAGCGGCGAGCGGCAGGCGGGGCAGCGAAACGTCACACTTCTTGCTTTTACAACGCCCGGAGGTACCAAGTCCATGGCCAAGTGTGACGTATGCGGCAATGACTACGACAAGTCCTTCGAGGTGGTCCGTGGCGGATCGCGCAGCACCTTCGACAGCTTCGAGTGCGCCATCCACAAGCTGGCCCCGGCCTGCTCCCACTGCGGCTGCAAGGTCATCGGGCACGGGGTCGAGTCGGACGGGACGTTCTACTGCTGCGCGAACTGCGCCCGGCAGTCGGGGGTCGAAGGCGCGCGCGACCGGGTGTGAATTCTCCGGCGGGTTGACCGACAAGAGCCGGGCTCGGGCTCGGGTGCCGGTGGGTCTTTCCCGAGCCCGCGCCCGAGCCCGCGCCCGCGCCCGGTCTTTGACCGTTCTAGTGCGGCGTGACCGTGGTGATCTGCTTGTTCCGCACGTTCGTGATCGTCAGGAGCGGCCAGTAGGGGCGGGTGCTTTCGATCGTGACCCGCACGCGATCGGCGACCCAGCCCTGAAAGATCGAGCTGGCGTCGATCGTCAGCGGCGCCACGGCGGGAGAGGGCGGGTCGGTCGCGCCTCCATGCTGAAACGTGCGCTGCGCGATCAGGTCGCCGGTCGGCTCCGCGAACACCCGCACGATGAACTGGGCGCCCGGCGCCTCCGGCGTATAGAGCCGAAGCGTCAGCCGGCCGTTGAGCTGGAGCGGTACGTTGAGCAGCGTCCGCACGCCGTTCCTGATCTCCGACTGCCGGACCACCGGGATCTCGGTCCCGATCTGATCGCCGCCGCGACTGAGGTCGCGCACGCGCAGGCTGAAATGAACGTCGTCCAGTCGATCACGGGGGACATACAGGAAAACCCCGGGACGGTCGGCGCGGTCCTCCTGCAGATCGAGGAGCACCGTCCGGCCGGCGGGAACATCGATGCGACGCGTGCACGGCGTCTCCAGTCCGATGAAGAAGCACTCGCCGGGGAAGAGGTTCACCGGCTCCGGCCCGTCGTTGCGGACCCACAACTCGGCGAACCAGCGCGCGCCGCCGGTGGCCAGCGTGGCCGAATCGAAGGGAACGAGGACCTGTTCGTACTGCGTCTGCGCGCGGGCGCCGGGCGTGATGGCGGCGAGAAGGGTCAGGAGCAGCCCGAGACGAGGGAGTCGCATTCCGGAATCCTACGCGGTTTCAGAACAGGCGGTGGCCGGCTATCCCCTGCTCGTCGGCCTCGTTGGTGAAGAGCCAGCCGACCACGTCGCCCGGCACGAAGCGTTCCCGGCTGTACTTCGTCCGGTCGAAGGCCGCCGAGCCGTTGGTGACGATGTCGGGCCGCGACCTGGTCAGGCGGGCGATGCGCTCCATCCAGAGGGCGAAGTTCTCCGGCCGGAGGTCCACCCACCCGGAGCGGGCATACCGCTCGATCGAGTCGGGATCGAGCGGAACCGCCGACCCGTCGGGCGGGGTCGGAGGGATGTTCAGGCGCGGCC
Source organism: Thermoanaerobaculia bacterium (assembly GCA_035525045.1). Taxonomy (GTDB): domain Bacteria; phylum Acidobacteriota; class Thermoanaerobaculia; order Gp7-AA8; family Gp7-AA8; genus DATLEX01. The sequence continues at coordinate 1,626 of DATLEX010000172.1, forward strand.
CGCGGGTCAGGAGCGCTCTCCCGCCGCGCACGCGCAGCAGCGGGATGCCGATCGTAACGATGAGGCTGACGATCCGCGGGTTGGCCTCCAGGTAGGTCTCCACCCGGGTGCGCAACTCTTCCGATCCGAGCTCCAGAATCACCTCGCAGACGTCCGTTCCGGCCGCCTCGCGGATCAGGAACGCCTCGGCGAGGAGCTTGGTCAGCTTCGGAGGGCCGAGATGGCCGACGGCGATGGAGGGGAGCAGCTCCCCCGAGCCGGCCCGCTCGAGCTGCTCCATCTGGAGGATGGCCTGCTCGCGCAGCACCCCGGCCCGATAGCTCGGCTCGGTGATGGCCCCGTCGATCGCAGAGAGGACGTCCCGCCCGGTCGAGGCACCGAGAATCTCCAGGACCGCCGTACGCGCCACCTCCTCCGGCGTCACGTACTCCATCTGCCGCGGATAGGTG
>DATLEX010000335.1:0-3580 GCA_035525045.1 Thermoanaerobaculia bacterium
GGGGGATCTGCGGGAAGACGATCTCGTAGCAGATCGCCGGCCCGTAGGCGAAGCGGCCGCGCAGCGGCCGGTCGTTGGTCCCGAACTGGAAGTCGCCCACCGCGCGCACCAGCTTGTCGGCGAAGAAGAGCATCCGCCGCAGCGGCACGTACTCCCCGAAGGGGACGAGCTTGATCTTGTCGTAGCGGCCGATGGTCTCCCCGCCGCTGACCAGGAACGCGGCATTCCAGATGTGCGCGGGCCTCTCCCGGTCCTCCGCCACCGACCCGAGGATGATGTCCACCCCGTGCCTGGCCGAGACGGCCTCGATGGCCGCGCGGTAGAACGGCGTGGTCGAGTACGAAAGCGGGACGGTCGACTCCGGCCAGATCACGACCGACGCGCCGGCGGCCACGGCCTCCTCGGTCATGTCCATCATCCGGCGAAAGATGAGCAGCAGGTTCTCGGCATCCCAGCGCATCTCCTGCGAGATGTTCGGCTGCAGCAGGGCGGCCACGGCCGGCCGCGCCCCCGTCGGCCGGACCACCAGCCTCGAGGCCACCAGCCCGGTCGCCCACCAGACGAAGAGGACGATGATCGTCGCCCCCGCCACCAGCGCGGCCGGGACGCGGCGGGGCTTCGTCGTGATCACCCACCCCGCGACAGCCGAGGGGAGCAGGATGAGCGCCGCCACGAAATAGGGACCGGCGAAGCGGCCGATCTGAATGAGCGGTGTGTAGTCGACGATGGCCGTGGCCACGAGGTTCCAGGGGAACCCCGTCAGGAAGTACGTGCGGAGGTACTCGACCGCCGCCCAGACCAGCGGCACGAGGAGCCACCGCGGCAATGACCGCGGCCCGATGCGATGAACGATGGCGGTGAAGAGCCCGCCGTACAGCCCGAGGATGGCCGCCATGGCGACGTAGATCAGCACCCCCGTCACGTAGGGCAGTCCGCCGTAGTGCGACATGACCCGGATCACCCACGGCACCATGATCAGCCACGCCAGCGTGTGCGAGGTCCAGCCGAGAAAAAATGCCTGCCAGCCGCTCCCGGCACGTGCGACCGCGATCAGAAGCGGCAGAAAGGCGACGAACATCAGCCACCCGGCGGAGAGGTCGGGGAAGGAGGCGGCGAAGAGCAGGCCGCTGGTGAGGGCGAGGAGGAGTGTCATTCCGAGCCGCGAAGACGGCGAGGAATCCCCCGCCTACGGAGCGACCAGCCTACGCCGGCGGGGGATTCCTCGCGCTCTCCGGCGCTCGGAATGACACGGACGCTGATTCCTCACCCCTTCTTGAACAGCGCATCGAACGCCTTCCGGGCGTCGTCCGGCGTCTGCACTCTTCCCTTGTCGGCGGCCAGGTCGCGGACGATTTTCGGCGAGAAGAAGGCGCACTCGTTCCGGGAGTGCTTGCCGGCAACGCGCTCGGGAATGTTCTCGCGGCACTCCCACGGGGCGGTGGTGTCGAAGAAGCGGCAGTTCCCGCAGGTGTGGAGGTCGGCGCCGCACTTGGCGCAGGTCTCGTCGCAGGTCAGCTCGCCGAGGCTGTGGCGGAGCTGCCCGCACTGGTTGCACTTGAAGGCCTCCGGGCCGAACCCGCCGGCGGTGCGTCCGCGCGGCGCCCCCTCGATGCGCTGGCGTTGCGGCTCCGGCCGCGGTCCCTGCGGGCGGGAGCCGCCGCCGCTGGAGCCGGAACCATATCCGCCGCCGTCCTGATAACCCTTGTGTTTGTACTTCCGGTCGCTCACACGCTCACCTCACGAATAGCCAGTACGCCGCCCCTGCAATCACGGCGACGGAGAAGCCCAGGAGAATCAGCCGAATCACCAGGCGCGCCACCCTCCAGAGAAGCCAGACCGCGAAGACGACCAGGAGCAGACCGAGAAGCTCTGCGGGACTCGGCATGAAGGGACGCTGTTAGTGTAACAGGATTGGGAGGCTGCACAATCCCGGCCATTTTGGATTTTGGATTTTGGATTTTGGATTGCGCACCGCGGGCCCGAGAAAGCTCGCGCTTGCCGGTGGGACTTGAAGGGTGGCACGATCATTTTTCTGCCAGGAGCATCGTCCTGAATATCGCTGAAGGCGACCCACTCGGCTTTTCCAAAATCCAAAATTCAAAATCCAAAATCCAAAATCCAGAACCCGCTCACACCACCAGCCGCAACGGCTGCTCCACATACGCCCGCAATGTCTTGAGGAACTCCGCTCCGGCGGCGCCGTCGACCACGCGGTGGTCGCACGACATGGTGACCTTCATCCGGTCGCGCACGACGAGCTCCCGCTCGATCACCACCGGGCGCGCCTCCGCCGCCCCGATAGCCAGGATCGCGGCGTTCGGCGGGTTGATGATCGCCGTGAACTCCTCGATCCCCCACGCCCCGAGGTTCGAGATGGTGAAGGTGCTCCCCTGGTACTCGTCGGGCTTGAGCTTGCGGTTCTTCGCCTTCTCGGCGAGCGCACGGACTTCCTGGGCGATCTCGGCGACGCTCTTCTGGTCGGCGTTCCGGATCACGGGCGTGATCAGCCCTTCCGGCGTGGCGACCGCGATGCCGATGTGCACCTCGCCATGCAGCGAGATCGCCTCCTCCCCCCAACTGGCGTTGACGTGGGGGTGATGGCGCAGAGCCAGCGCGGCGGCGCGGACGATGAAGTCGTTCACGCTGACCTTCACCCCTTCGATGTCGATGAGCTGCTGCCGGATCGAGAGGAGGTTCGTCACGTCATAGTCGACGGTCAGGTAGAAGTGCGGAATGGGCCCGGTCGACTCGGCGAGGCGTTTGGCAATGGTCCGGCGCATGGCCGTGAGCGGGACGTTTTTCGACTCGAGTTGCGGCGCGCGAGGGATGGCCGGCTGGCCCCGTCCCGCGGGCGCGGCCGTCCGCGCTCCGCTCTTCTTGACGTCCGCGGCGATGATGCGCCCGCCCGGTCCGCTCCCCTCCACCGACTGCAGGTCGACGCCCATCTCCCGAGCCAGGTTGCGGGCCAGCGGCGAGGAGCGGGGGCGGTCGCCCTTCTGCGGCATGGCCACGACGTTGTCCTTCGCGGAGCGGGAGCGATCGGTGCGCGGCCCCTTCATCTCCATCGTCTCGCCGTACTCCCCGGTGCTGTGGCGGATGCTCTCCTTCCGATCGGTCCCCCGCCGCTGAGGTGGAGCGCCGCCGCCGTCGCCTTCCTCTTCCTCTTGCTCCTCGCCTTCCTCCTTCGCCTCTTCTTTTGTGTCTTTCTTCTTCTCTTTTTTCTTCTCTTCCTGTTTCGCCCGCGGCCTTGCCTTCTCCCCCTCGGCGAGGATCTCGGCGAGGAGCCCGCCGACCTGCACGACCTCCCCTTCCTCCGCCGCGATCTCGCCGAGCTTGCCGTCGGCCTCGGCCTCCAGGTCGAGGTTGACCTTGTCGGTCTCGATCTCGAGGACCGGCTCCCCTTTCTTCACCGCGTCGCCCGCCTTCTTGTACCAGCGGACGACTTTCCCCTCGGTCATCGCGTCGCCCATCTTGGGCATGATGATTTCTGCCATGGTCAGGACCTGTACATCACCTTCTGCACCGCTCGGGCGATGTGCTCTTCGTGCGGCGTGGCCAGCAGCTCCAGATTGCGTGCGTA
>DATLEX010000342.1:0-3382 GCA_035525045.1 Thermoanaerobaculia bacterium
TCCCTGCGCTTTTTCCGCATCAACGGCTATTCGCGGCCGGCGCCGACTGATACCTTCTCCCAACGATGAACGACTAGACTCTGGCGGGTCAGCGCTTCGTCTTGATGACGATGACGCCGTTCGCCCCGCGCACGCCGTACATCGCGGTGCTTGCCGGGTCCCTCAGCACCTCGACGGATGCGATGTCGTCCAGCCGCAGCATGGACAGGCCGCCGTTTGGACCCGGCCGGACGGGCATGCCGTCGATGACGAAGAGCGGCTGATTGCTGAGATGGATCGACGAGCTCCCGCGGATACGGAGCGAGATCCCGCCGTCCGGCGTACGGGACGCCACGAGGCCAGGCACCTTGGCCATCAGGAGTTGCTCTACCGGCACACCCGGGGCTCGCTGGATGTCTTCCGCCGTCACCTTCCCGGCGGAGGCGTCACGCGCGCCGGCGTTCTCAGGCGTGGGCGGATCGGGATGGGTGGTGGGAGCGCAAGCCGAGAACATTCCGACGAGCAGGGCCAGCGGCAGGGCGCCCTTCCGTCCGTGTAATGATAAGCCGTGCGGGCTCATACCAGCCTCTCCCATCTCGAGTCAACTGCTATCGCTTTAACTTCGATGTAAACAAGCGCTTAGCTCTGCCAACTCCAGCATTGTGCGTGCCGGAGCCCAGAAACATGGAGACGAACTCAACATGAGCGCGATCCGCTACGTGGAGGTTGCCTCTGAGCCTCGAGGCTGAGGCTTGCAGTGGCTGGCACCAGACCACACCTGTCGTCTGCGCGGCGCCGCTCGACGACCTCGAGGCCGCCGAGGTCGGCGCCCTGGCCGGGACCCACGCTGTAGACCACCTCGCCGTCGCTCAGGCGTGTGGGGCCCAGGCCCTGTCGCCGGGCTGGTACGGGACGCACGGATCGTATCGACCGGGCGCCTCGATGTAGCGCTGCGCCTGCTTGCAGCCGATCTCCGAGGTGAAGTAGCCGAGCAGCGCGAGCTCCTTCATCATGCGGAAGTAGTGGGCCGGTGCATCCGTCGTGATCGCCTCCGCTCCGCCGGCGTCGCCCTCCGTGCTCGCCTCCTGGCGCTGATCGCTGAGGAACGCCATCGACCGCTGCTTCCCTCGCTCCTCGTTCTCGTCGCTGTAGGCCTTCTGCTCCCGGTCGAGGACCCGGAGCACGGCGAGCCGCTGCTCCGGCGTCGCCGACATGAAGTCGACGCCGTGCGCGCGCCGGCAGGCTTCGTCGACGGAGCGCATGCCCTGCCGGAAGGTCCGGCGTTCTTCAGCGTCGTAGGTGTCGGTCACCATCAGCGCCATGAAGGCGCCGGTCTTCGCCGCCTTCGCTCCCGGGGTCGAGGTCTCGGGGAGAATCGTCTCGGCGATCTCGTCCAGGAACGCGATCTCGTCCGCCGAGAAGGCCGAATCGGCGGCGGCGCCGATCGTGTCCCTTCGCTCGCAGGCGGTGAGCAGGGCCTGGCCACCGACGAAGGTCAGTCCTCCGAGCACAGCCGTCACCCGGCGGATGGCTTCGCGCCGGTCCATGACGTCACCGGTTATGGTTTCCTCGTGTGGCATCGATGGGGCTCCGGTCAGAGGTTCCGGCGCTCGAGCTCGCGCACCGCGTAGTCGGCGGCGCGGGCCGTGAGCGCCATGTAGGTGAGCGACGGGTTCTGGCATGCGGACGACGTCATGCACGCTCCGTCCGTGACGAAGACGTTCGGCGCGTCCCAGACCTGGTTGTGGGCGTTCAGGACGGAGGTTCTGGGATCGCGTCCCATCCGCGCGGTGCCCATCTCGTGGATCCCCATGCCCGGGTAGTAATCATTGTTGTACATCTCCACGTCCCTCACTCCGCTCGCCTCGAGCATCTCGGCCATGTCCGCGGCCATGTCCCGGCGCATGAGCCGCTCGTTCTCGCCGATGGCGCAGTCGATCTTCAGGACCGGCAGGCCCCACTTGTCGGTCCGGGTCTCGTCGATCCCGATCTTGTTATCGTGGTTCGGCAGCATTTCGCCGAACGCGGTCGCGCCGATGCTCCAGGGTCCCGGCTCCGCCATGGCATCCTTGAATTCTCCGCCCACGCCGAGCTCCGCGACCGCCCGCGACCAGCCCTGCCGCGACGCGCTGCCCTGGTAGCCGAACCCCCGCAGATACGGGCGGCGGTCACCGAACAGGTTGCGGTAGCGGGGCAGGTAGAACCCGGACGGCCGACGGCCGTAGTAGTATTTGTCTTCCATCCCCTCGATCCGGCCCTGCGCCCCCACCCGGAAGTGGTGGTCCATCAGGTTGTGGCCCAGCTCGCCGGAGCTGCTGCCGAGCCCGCCGGGCCAGACATCGGTGGCGGAACGGAGGAGCAGCCAGGTCGAGTTCAGGGCGGAGGCGCACAGGAAGATCACGCGCGCCGAGTATTCCGTCTCCTGCTCCGTCACGGCGTCGAGCACGCGCACGCCGCTCGCGCGCTTGCGGTCCGCGTCGTAGACCACCTCGGTGACGATGGAGAACGGCTTGAGCTCCAGGCGCCCCGTACGCATCGCCGCGGGAAGCGTGGAAGACTGCGTGCTGAAGTAGGCGCCGAACGGGCATCCCAGCCAGCACGCGTTGCGGTGCAGGCACACCGAGCGGCCGGGCAGGGGCTGTGTCAGGTTCGCGATGCGCGCCGGGACGATGTGGCGCCGACCGTCGAACGAGCCGGCGAGGCGCTCGGCGATGACCTCTTCGGCGCAATTGAGTGGCATCGCCGGCTGGAATTGCCCGTCGGGGAGCTGCGGCAGCCCTTCGCGCGAGCCGGAGATCCCCGCGTGTTCCTCGACGTGGTCGTACCAGGGTGCCAGGTCGTCGTACCGGATCGGCCAGTCGATCCCGACCCCGTCCATGGCGTTGGCCTCAAAGTCGTATTCGCTCCACCGGTAGCTGTGCCGGCCCCACATCAACGAGCGCCCGCCCACCTGGTAGCCGCGGAACCAGTCGAACCGCTTCACCTCCGTGTAGGGCGAGTCCTGGTCCGAGGCCCAGAATTCCAGGTTCTTCTCGTTCAGCGGGTAGTCCCGCTTCAGCACCGGATACGCCTCCTCCATGGCGAGCGTGCGGCCACCGCGATGAGGATACTCCCAAGCGCCCTTAGTCGCGTTGACGTAATCCTTGATGTGCTCCACGTTCCGGCCGCGCTCGAGGAGCAGCACGCGGAGCCCTTTCTCCGTGAGCTCCTTGGCCGCCCAGCCGCCGGAGATCCCCGACCCCACCACGATCGCATCGTATTCCGGACTCTGCACCGCATCCCCCCCGGTTCTCGGTGTTCTGATGTCCCTTCACGGTGATGTGGCGGCCGCGAACGGCGTACCGCGCCGGTTCGGGTGCCACGATGGTGAAGCCGCGGTTTGGGTCGGCGGAGACGGCTCGCC
>DATLEX010000343.1:0-3328 GCA_035525045.1 Thermoanaerobaculia bacterium
CCCCCCAGCCGAGGAGGAACGACCTGAATCCAGCCGCCGGATCAGCCGGCTTTGGGCGTCAGCGGATTCTTCTTGAGCAACTGGGCGTAGTACACCAGGTTGCGCGCCAGGTTCCTGGCCATGTGCGCGGTGGCGTCGTTGACCAGCCGCCTGGCGCGGTCCTCGCTCGGCGGCTTGCCGCCTCGCCCACCCAGTAGGCGCAGCACTCGGGCGGCAGGGTGAACCCCATGAAGGTCAGCACCATCATGATCGTCCCCAGAGTGCTCAAGGCCCCGTCCTCGCTGCCGGTGATCACCACGCCCGCGACCTTGTTGTAGAGCGCACTGCGCCCCGAAGCGACGTACTCCTCGTCCAGGGCGTCCATGCGTTCGATCACGCGCTGCATCAGGGAGGAGCGCCCTCCCCACCAGATCGGCGTGGCGAAGAGCACGATGTCGGCCGCTTTGAGCCTGGTCACGAGATCGGGCCAGCCATCGTCCTCACTCTCGCGAAAGCCGAGGCCCACCGGCAGTTCGCAGTCGGACAGCCGGATGACATCGGAATCGATCCCGTGCGGCTCCATGTGCTGCAGCACCAGGCGCGACAGCTCCTCGGTGTTGGATAGATCGTCGCCATGCTTCAGCGAGCCGTTGAGAACCAGGACGCGAAGCGGGGTTCCCGGTGCCGGCATGTCGCAGTCGTGACAGGGCTTGGTCTTGTACATGAGGGTCTCCTCCTCGTCCCTACGAAGCGACGGCAGAGTATATTCAGCTCGCCACGGAGCTCGCTGCGACCTTCTCCCCCGCCTCCGGCGGGGGAGAAGGTCGCCGGAGGCCGGATGAGGGGTGCGACAGCGGTGCGACCTGATACGCTTCGCCGCGATGGAAGCGTATCCGGGAATCAATGATCTCATCGAGCGGCACCCGGGGCTTGCGGTGGCCGCGTACCTGGGCGGCGTGGTGCTGCTCTCCTGGCTCTCTTCCCTCCTCGCGCACAGGCTCCTGGTCCGCCTGGCGGCGCGGCTCATCCGCAGTTCCCGCGCGACGTGGGATGACGCGATCGTCGATCGCCGGGTGATTCACCGCCTGGCGAACCTCGTGCCGGCCCTGGTGGTCTATCTGGCGGTTCCCCTCGTGCCGGGGGTGCCGGCGAGCCTCGTGGTCGTCACCCGCAACGTGGCGCTGGCGTTCATGATCCTGACGATTGCGCTGGCGATCTCGGCTCTGTTCGCGGCCCTCAACGACATCTACCTCGCCACGGATCGGGCGCGGACTCACCCGATCAAGGGCTACCTGCAGGTGGCGCAGATCATCATCTTCGTGATCTCGACCCTGCTCATGATCGCGGTGCTGATTGAGCGTTCGCCGCTGCTGTTGCTCAGCGGCTTCGGCGCGATGACCGCGGTGCTGATGCTCGTGTTCAAGGACACGATTCTCTCGCTCGTCGCCAGCGTTCAGCTCACCACCAACGACATGCTGCGCGTCGGCGACTGGATCGAGATGCCGCAGCTCGGAGCGGACGGCGACGTCATCGACATCGCCCTGCACACGGTGAAGGTGCAGAACTGGGACAAGACCATCACCACCATCCCGACACACCGGCTGATCAGCGAGAGCTACCGGAACTGGCGCGGCATGGAGAACGCCGGCGGACGGCGAATCAAGCGCGCCATCCACCTCGACCAGACGGCCATCCGCTACCTGACTCCGGAGGAGCGGGTGCGCATGAGCCGCGTCTCGCTTCTCGCCGGTTACATCGCATCGAAACAGGCCGAGCTCGAAGCCTTCAATGCCTCGCTGACCGAACAGGGACAGGAACCGGTCAACACCCGCCGGCTGACCAACATCGGGACGTTCCGCGCTTACGTGGAGGCTTATCTGAAACACCATCCACGCGTGCACCAGGGGCTGACCCTCCTCGTGCGGCAGCAGCCGCCCGGTCCGGCCGGTCTGCCGATCGAGATCTACTGTTTCACCAACACGGTCAAGTGGGCCGAGTACGAGGCGATCCAGTCGGACATCTTCGACCACCTTCTGGCCGTGGTGCCGGAGTTCGGCCTCCGCGTCTTCCAGCAGCCCACCGGCGCCGACATCGAGAGGGGCATCGCCGGCGTCTCCTCGACCCATGGCCGCACCGCCACGATGGACGCATCCGCCAACCTCGGGTGAGCAGACCGCAGGGCCGGGTAATAATCTCGAACCCGCCGCGGTTCTCCGGGGCGATGACTCGTGATTCGATGTTCCGCGCCGCCCTCCTCGCCGCCGCGCTCGCCACGGCGGTGACGGCCTACCCCGCCTCCGGGCCGCGTGAGATCCATGTGGCCCTAGTCGGTGATTCGCTCGCCTATGGCGCGGGCGATGAGTCGGGACGCGGGATCGGCGGACGGCTCGAGCCGGAGCTGCGCAGCCGCGGCATCGATTCGATCGTCACCACGAACCTCGGCGCGACCGGAGCGACGACCCGCGATCTCGCCGCCGCGCTGCGGCGGCCGGCCACGCGGGCCGCGCTCGCCCGTGCCCATGCCGTAGTGGTCTCCATCGGCGCGAACGACCTTCGCCGGCCGCTTCTCGGCGAAGAGCCGTTGCGCTCGCCGCTGCTCATCGTCGACGAGGTCCTGCGCAACATCGAGGGGATCGTCGCCGAGCTCCGTCGCATCAACCCGGAGGCGCGCATCCTGGTCCTCGGCGCGTACAGTCCCATCCCGCACGAGCGCGCCCCGATCCTGCTCGAGCCGCTCATCGCCATGTGGGACGCGGCGCTGATGGCGCAGTTCATCGATGATCCCCTCGTCTCCGTGGTGCGCCTCTCCGACATCGTCGACCGTCCCGGCCGCCTCAGCACCATCGACTTGTTCCATCCGGGAGGCGAGGCCTATCAGGAAACCGCCCGGAGGATCGCCGACCTGCTGGCGCCGGGAACGTCGAGTCGGTAGGACCCGGAGGGCGGCGCGTGCGGTTGCCGTCCGCGAAGGATGGCTTCTTCAGAAACCGTTCTCGACCGGCGAGAACGTTGATCCCAGTCGACGGCGAAATCGTCGCGGACTTCCGGAGATCGTCGTCAAACCGGCCGCCTGAGGATCTCGGACCCCGCCCGGCTCAGTGGCTAGGGGACCCGCTCCCAACACCATCGCTGCGACTTCTCTTCGTTGCCGCCGTCGATCGCCGCGCAGAGACGCTTGCCCTCTTTCCAGTAGTGGATCCGCTTCGGGAAGTCGTGCTCGGGGTTTTCGAAGGTGATCTTCGTCTCCTCGACGACCGTCGCCCTGAACTCCGTCGCGGTCCGGCCGCCCGGCATGGCCACGTAGACCAGCTCCTCCCCCCGCTGCTCGATGCGCAGGAACTCGAACCAG
>DATLEX010000023.1:0-2313 GCA_035525045.1 Thermoanaerobaculia bacterium
ATCGGGTCGGGAACCCACCAGGCCAGCAGATACCGGGAGCCGTCGCGCGCCAGCCGGATCTGCGCAAAGGCAGGAGGCACGGGGGGTGCGAGCGTATGGGTCGCGCCGGTGTAGGCACCCGCGGCCGTCAGCCGGAACGACCGCACCCCGGGGACCTCCGTCCTCACATGCTTCACCAGGACGTACCCGTCATCGTTCCCGGCCAGCTCGTCGGAAGAGTCGATGAACACCTGCAAGCCGGTCTCGGTCGAGGAGACGAGGTCGGCCGCCGCATTGATTCGCTCCGCCACGAGCCGGTCGGGCCCCGCGCCGCTCTCCAGCCGCTGGAGACGGAGAAGGAGGATCTCCGACCCGTTGGTTCCGCCGATCCACTGGATGTCGGCGTAGCCGGCAGGAGTGGGAGGAAGGCTGATGGCCCGCAGCCGCGGCGATTCGCGAATGGGATCGACGAGATGGCCGCGGAGCGCGGTCGTCTGCGTGACGACGACCCGCTGCCAGCTGAGGAAGAGAAGCCGGATGGACTCCCCGTCGCTCGCGGCGACGAAGGGCTCGGCCACATCGATCGGCGTCCGCTCGACGATGAGGCCGTCGACGTCGATGAAAAAGAGCTCGTGACGCCCCGGCACCTCGACCACCACGAGGAACTCCTCACCGGTCCAGATGACGGCCTTGGGGGAGCCGCCGGTGAGCCGGATGCCGAGGGGATCGAGGGCTTTGCCCTCCTGGTCGACGCGCGCCGCGTAGGCGACCGTTGCGCCGGAGCGGTTGTCGTTCCAGGCCACGAGCGCGATGTCGCCGTTGGAGTCGGCCGCCATCGGAATCTGCTCGAGAGGGGCGGCTGCGTAGACCGGCTCCGCGACCGCGACCTCGGGAGCGGAGGGGGGTGGAATCTGCGCCGCCAGCCGGGCATCAACGACTGTGCAGACCAACAGCAGCAGGACCACTGGTGCGCGCATGATCGGGGGGCGGGCAGTGTAGCAGGGGACCTGCCCCGATGCCATCCGACCTTCGGCTTCAGCGACGGGCGACCGGCACGCCCACGGGCTCGAAGCGTGCCGTGAAGAAACGGAGCGCCGGCGGCTCGTAGATGAACTTCAGGCCCGCGATTTCGTCGCGGCGGCGGTAGAGCTCCCGGACCGACCACGCCACCACGTCCATGTGACGGTCGGAGTAGACGCGGCGTGGGATCGTCAACCGCACCAGCTCGAGCTTCGGCCGGCGGTTGAGCCCCGTCGCCGGATCGCGTCCGGCCGAGACCACTCCCCTCTCCATGGCTCGCACGCCGCTGTCGGCGTACAGCGCCGCCGCGAGAGCCTGCGCCGGGAGATCCTCCTGATCGAGGTGGGCGAGGAAGCGGCCGGCGTCGATGAAGACGGCGTGGCCGCCCACGGGCTCCACGATGGGCACGCCCGCGGCAACCATCTCGGAGGCGAGGTAACGGACCTGCTGGATGCGATGGGCGATATAGTCGTCGTCGACCATCTCGTAGATGCCCTGCGCGATGGCCTCCATGTCCCGCCCGGCCAGCCCGCCGTAGGTGGGCATCCCTTCGAAGATCACCACCTGCTCGCGAGCGGCCTGCAGGATCTCCTCGTCGTTCATGGCCAGGAATCCGCCGATGTTCACCAGGCAGTCCTTCTTCGCCGACATGGTGCAGCCGTCGAAGTGAGACATCATCTCCCGCAGGATCTGCCGGACGCTCTTCTCCGCGTAGCCGTGCTCGCGCTCCTGGATGAAGAACGCGTTCTCCACCGCCCGCGTGGCGTCGCACCACATCCGGATCCCGAACATGTCGCACAGCTCCCGGACGGCCCGTAGGTTGGTCATCGACACCGGCTGCCCGCCGGCGAGGTTCACCGTGCAGGCCACGTTCACGTACGGGATGTTCTCCACGCCGTGCTTCTCGATGGCGGCGGTGAGCTTGTAGATGTCGACGTTCCCCTTGAAGGGGTGCCGCGACTGCGGATCGTGCGCCTCGTCGACGATCACGTCGACGAAAGTTCCCCCCTGCAGCTCCTGATGCACGCGCGTGGTCGTGAAGTACATGTTCCCGGGGATGACGTGTCCCGGCCGGATCAGGATCCGGGAGATCAGGTGCTCGGCACCGCGGCCCTGGTGCGTCGGGACCATGTGCCGGAAGCCGTAGATCTCGCGGACGGCGGCCTCCATGTGGAAGAAGGAGCGTGCCCCGGCGTACGCCTCGTCCCCCAGCATCATCGCCGCCCACTGCCGGTCGCTCATGGCGTTGGTGCCGCTGTCGGTGAGCAGGTCGATGTAGACGTCGTCGCTCTTCAGCAGAAACGTGTTGTACCC
>DATLEX010000024.1:0-6632 GCA_035525045.1 Thermoanaerobaculia bacterium
GACGACCGCGGCCTTCCTGGTGCCCGGCGCCGCGAAGTGTTCGTCGAGCCGGTCGGACTTGTTGAACACCTCGATGACCCGCTCCGGCTCGATCCGGAGGCCGGCCAGCACCTGCCGGCCGACGTCGCGCTGCCCGGACCATTGCGGATGGCTGCCGTCGATCACGTGCAGGACCAGATCGGCCGACACCGCCTCCTCCATCGTGGAGCGGAAGGAGGCCACCAGGTGATGGGGCAGCTTGCGGATGAAGCCGACCGTGTCGATCACGACCGTCTCCCGCGGCATGTCGAAGGCGGCCCGCTGGGAACGGGCGTCGAGCGTGGCGAAGAGCTTGTCCATCGCCTCCGCCCCGCCGCTGGTGAGGCGGTTGAAGAGAGTGGACTTCCCGGCGTTGGTGTACCCGACCAGCGCCACGGTGAAGGCGGAGCGGCGCGCCTTCCGCTGCGTCTGGCGGTTCTGCTCGATCTTCGCCAGTTCTTCCTTGAGCCGGCTGATCCGCGTCCGGACGACGCGCCGGTCGAGCTCGAGCTGCGTCTCGCCGACGCCGCGCCTGGCGCCGCCGCCCGCTCCGCCGGCCTGCCGCGAGAGGTGAGACCACTGCCGCGTCAGCCGGGGCAGCATGTACTCGAGCCGGGCCAGCTCCACCTGCGTGCGGGCCTCGCGGCTGCGCGCCCGCCCGGCGAAGATGTCGAGGATCAACCCGCTGCGGTCGATCACCTTGGCGCCGATGATCTTCTCCAGATTCCGCACCTGCGCCGGAGAGAGGTCGTCGTCGAAGACCACCAGCGTCGCCCCGCGCCCGGCCGCCAGCGCCTTGATCTCTTCCGCCTTCCCGCTCCCGACGAACGTGGCCGGGTCGGGCCGGCCGCGCTTGGCCAGGACCGTGGCCACCACCGCGCCGCCGGCCGTATCGATCAGTTGCGCCAGCTCCTCCATGTGCTCTTCGGCGACGGTGCGGGGAAGCTCGGGAAGGATCAGACCTGCAGCGACGACTGACTCGGACATCGGCGGATATGGAACAGATGGTAACAGAGGAGTATTCGGCACTTCGCTATGATCCCCCGATGTTCCTGCTGTACGAGGTCATCCTCTACCTCGTCTTCATCCTCGGTCTGCCGCTGTTCCTGGTCATCGGGTTTCTGCGCGGGAAGTACCTGACCAGCTTTCCGGCGCGCATGGGCTTCTACCGGACCCGGCCGGAAAGGCACGACCTCTGGATCCACGCCGTCTCCGTCGGCGAGGCGCTGGCGGCGCGGCCGGTCCTGGCGCAGATCGAGAGGCTCCGGCCGGGGACCTCCATGGTGATCACCACCACCACCACGACCGGACAGGCCCAGGCGCGCCGTCTCTACCCGGAGGCCACCGTGACCTACTTCCCCTTCGACTTCACATTCTCGGTCGGCCGTTTTCTCGATCACCACGCGCCCCGCGTTTACGCCACGATGGAAACGGAGATCTGGCCCAACGTCACCCGCCTCTGCCGCCGGCGGGGGATGCGGCTCATCCTGGCCAACGGCCGGATCTCCGATCGCTCCTACCCCCGCTATCGCGTCCTTCGCTTTTTCATCGCTCCGGTGCTCCGCCGGTACGACCGCATCCTCGCCCGCGAGTCGGTGGACGGGGAGCGGTTTCAGGCCATCGGCGCTCCCCGGGAGGTGGTGGAGACGGTGGGAAACGTGAAGTTCGACTACGACTCCGACCCGGCCCCGCTGGAGGCTGCGCCGCTGATCGAGGACCTCATCGGCTCGCGCAAGGTGCTCGTCCTCGGCTCCACCATGGAAGGGGAAGACGAGGCCCTCCTTCCGGAGGTGGAGCGGTTCGTCCGGGAGCGGAACGCGTGCGTGATCATCGCCCCGCGCAAACCGGAGCGATTCGAGCTGGTGGCAGGGCTCCTCAGCACGACCTCGCTGCGGTTCGTGCGGAGGACCGAGCTCCGCGACGATTCGACGCACGCCGACATTCTCCTCCTCGACACGCTCGGGGAGCTGGCCTCGATCTACCGGTACGCCACGGCTGCCTTCGTGGGAGGGAGCATCGCGCCATTCGGCGGCCACAACCCCATCGAGGCCGCCGCGGCGGGCGTCCCGGTCTGCTTCGGCGGGTCGATGTCGAACTTCCGGGAGATCGCGGCCACTTTTCTGGCCAACGACGCGGCGGTGGAGGTCGACTCCGCCGCCGGGGTGATCGCCTTCGCCGAGCGCATCTTCGACGACGAGGCGCTGCAGGAGGCGCTCGGCGAGCGGGCCCGGCAGACCGTGCTTCAGAACCGCGGGGCGTCGGAAGCGACGGCGCGCCGCATCGTCGAGCTGCTGGCGTGAGGTTCCTCCTTCCCGCGGCGGAAGCCGTCTACACGAGCGTGAACGCGATGCGCCGCTGGTTCTACCGGCGCGGCATCCTCCGCCCCAGGCGCCTGCCGCGGCCGGTCGTGTCGATCGGGAACATCGCGGCGGGCGGAACGGGAAAGACGCCGGCCGTCATCGCCCTGGCCAACGAGCTCAGCCGGCGCGGCGCGAGCGTGGCCGTTCTCACCCGCGGCTACGGCCGCCGCGGCCCTTCCGCCGGCGGTCTGGTCACCGGGCCCGACGCCGACCGGTTCGGAGACGAGCCGGTGGTCATCAAAAATCGTACTAAGAACGTGAACGTAATCGTCGGTAAATATCGCTATAAGAATGCGATGAAATTTTTGAATGACAATCCGTGCGATGTATTCATACTCGACGACGGCTTTCAACATCTGCAACTGGCCCGCGACCTCGATATCGTCATCGAGGCCCCCTCCTCCTTCTACCGGGAGCGCCGCTCCGCGCTGGCCGACGCCGGCCTGGTCGTACCGCGGCGCATCCGCGTCACCATTCCGGAGCCCGTCCGCGGCCGGAGAGCGTTCGCCTTCGCGGGCCTGGCCGACACCGGGCAGTTCTTCGACTCCATCCGCGACGCCGGCCTGGAGGTCCGCGGCACGATGACCTTTCCCGATCACCACCGCTACGCCGCGGCGGACCTGCGGCGGATCGAGGACGCCGCGGCCGCGGCCGGCGCGGAGGTGATCGTCACAACTGAGAAGGACGCGGTCAAGCTCGACCGCGGCGATCTCGTTCCCATCCCCGCCGAGTTCGTGTTCGATCAGGCCGTGATCGAGCGCGTGGCGGCCCTGGTCGGCAGATGAGCAGCAGAAAACCGGAGTGGGTGCAGCGCCTCGAGTACGGGCTCTATCGCCTCGTGGCCCCCCGGGTGCGCGCGGCCTCCCCTGAATCGCTGGCCCGCTGGGGCGCCCGCCTCGGCGCGCTGGGGAGAACGATCCTTCGCAGGCGCGACCGAATCGCCCTGCGCAATCTCAGAATGGTGTTCCGGGAGCGCTCGGACGCGGAGCGCCGGCGGATCGCGGCCGAATGCTGGCGGCACTTCGGAAGGCAGACCCTCGAATACATGCGCCTCCAGCAGATACCGCCGGAGGAAGCCATCCGGCACGTCCAGGTGGTGAACCAGGAGATTCTCCGCGAGGCGCAGCAGCTCGGACGCGGCGTGATCGTGATCAGCGCCCATTACGGGAGCTGGGAGGCGGGCGCGCTGGCCATGATGTCGCTCGCCGATGACGTCCGCACGGTGGCGCGCCGGCTCGACAACCGCTACCTGGAACGCGACCTCGCCGCCACGCGCGGCCGGACCGGGGCCGAGATCATCAACCGGCGGGGCGCGGGGCGCGCGCTGCTGAGAGGGCTGGCCGAGAAGGCCACCCTGGTGCTGCTGCCGGATCAGGCGGTGCGGCCGGGGGAGGGAGTCCTGGTGCCGTTTCTCGGCCGGCCGGCCTGGACCACCCCGGCACCGGCGCGCCTGGCTCTCCGTGCCGGGGCGCCGATTGTGTTCGTTTTTTGCATACCGGACGGACCCGGGCATCGTCTCGAGTTCGAGGGGCCGCTTCGTGTGGAGCTGCTGAGCGAGGAGGAGCGGGACCCGGTGGCGCTGACGCGGCGCATCAACGACGTGATTTCGCGCCGCATCATCGCCCGCCCCGAGCTCTGGCTGTGGATGCACGATCGGTGGAAGGGAACGGAAGAAAGAGAAGCCGTGAATGAGTAGTCGACATGCGAAGACCGTTGTCATCGGCCTGAACTGGGTCGGGGACAACATTCTCGCGCTCCCGACCTATCGCGCACTCCAGCACCGCTACCGCCCCGAGGGAGGGATCGCGGTGGCCGCGCCCGAAAACGTGACGACGCTGCTCGGCTCTTCGGGCGTGTTCCGGAGAGTGATCAGTTGGAACGGCTCGACGGCCCAGAGAATCCGCGCCCTTCGTTCCGGCCGCTTCCGCCGCGCCATCCTCCTGCCCAACTCCTTCCGCTCGGCGATGATTGCCCTGGCCGCCGGCATCGAGGAGCGCTGGGGATACTCGACCGACCTGCGCGGAATCCTCCTGACGCACGGCGTGCGGCGCGACGCGGTGCCCGGTCACCAGCTCGACGACTACTCCACGCTCCTGGCGGCGCTGAGCGCGCCGCGCGTGGTCGACGAGATTCCGAGCATCGCCCTGCCGGTGGCCACGCGGGAGAAGGCACGCCGGCAACTCCTCGCTCTCGGCGTCCGGCTGGACCGGCCGCTCTTCGGCATCCACGCCGGCGGATTGTTCGGCCGGGCGAAGCATTGGGGTGACGACCGCTTCTGCCAGGTCGCCGCGCGACTGCGGAAGGACGGTTCGGAAGTCGTCCTCCTGACCAGTCCCGGCGAACGAAGCCAGGCCGAGACCATCGCCGCCGCCTGCGGCGGCATCCCGGTAATCGGCCACGACGGCGACGTGCTGCAGCTCGCCGCCGCCATCTCCCACTGCTCGGTCATCATCACCAACGACAGCGGGCCCCTCCATCTCGCGGCGGCCCTGGCCGTACCGTCCGTGTCGATTTTCGGACCGACCGATCCCGAAAGGACGGTCATCCCCGGCGTGACCCGCGTCGTGCGCAAGCCGTTCGTCTGCCAGCCCTGCTACGAGCGCGAGTGCCCCCTCGGTCACCACCGGTGCATGGCCGACATCTCCGTCGAGGAGGTCTACTCCGCGGCCATGAGCGTGCTCGACGAGATCGACGCCAGCCTTCCGCTCGCCGCGCGCCGGATCGTTCTCCCCTGACGAGCCATCCCCGTCACAGCGGCCCGTGACCCCCGGCACCGCCGGAAGTGCACCGGCGGCGTACAGATGGACTCGACGGAGGTCCGCCATGACCGGCTGGATGTTCATCGCCACTCTCTTCCTCGCAGGCGTCGCGTTCCTGCTGCTCTCCGGATCGCTGCGAACCTGGCTGCGCTTCCGCGGAACGCGCGTGATTACCTGTCCCGAGAATCTACGGCCCGCGGCGGTGAAGGTCGATGCGATGCACGCAGCGAAGTGGATGGCCATCGCCGGCGAGACCAACCTCAACCTGCGCGCCTGCTCGAGATGGCCGGAGATGGCCGGCTGTGCGCAGGACTGCCTGGCCCAGGTCGAGAAGTCGCCGGAGGCATGCCTGCTGGCCTCGATGGTCACCCGCTGGTACGAGGGGAAGGCCTGCGCCTACTGCCGGCAGCCGATTGGAACGATCGTCTGGCACGAGCGCCCTCCCGCGCTGCGTTCGCCCTCGGGCACCACGCGCGAGTGGAAGGAGTTTCGGCCGGAAGATCTCCCGCAGGTCTTCGCCACGCACCAGGCGGTCTGCTGGCCGTGTCACATCCGGGAGTCGTTCCGCCGCGAGCACCCCGACCTGGTCGTGGAGAGGCCGCGGCCGCGGGAGATCCGGCCGGTGCTCGAGGTCTCGACGGCCGTCTATTGAATCCCGCTCACGCGGCCGGCACGCCGGCCAGCCTGTCCACCAGCCACCGTGCGCTCTTCCGCACGATGTGGTCGACCGCGTCACTGTCCTCGCCGCGGACGATCTCCAGACGGCGCTCCGCGCGCAGCACCGCCACGGCTTCCCGGTTCATGCGCAGCACCGGCAGGTCATTGACGACCAGAAGCGCCGGCGCGCGAACGCCCCGGAGATGGTCGGTGGCCAGGTCGGTCCGGCCGTTGATGGAGACGACTGCCGCCACCGAGTCGGGTCGAAGCGCCGCCGCGATCAGCGCACCGGCGCCCGCCACACTCGCCCCGGCATAGCCTACCGGCATCCCGGGGGACAGGGCTGCGTGGATCTCCAGGATGCGCTGCGCCGCCTGCTCGGCGTCGAGGCGAAAGGCGTCGCCTGATTCCGGCACGGTGACCACCGCCACCCCGTTCCGTTCCAGCTCCCCGGCGATGGCTTCCTGCGGACAATGGGGGCCGCAGCAGAAGATCACCACGGCCGAGGCGGCCTCGAAACGATGCTCGCTCATGCTCCGCTTGTACCCTGCCGGCCGGCGGAGAATCGGTGATCGGAACGACTCCGGCCGGTGACAGCGCCGGAAGCCCTGAACCGGCCGGTCACATTGCGGGTGACGCCGGTCACCCGGCGCCGGTGCCATAATCGAAGTCGATGACGGAAGCGGCCGGCGAGAAGCGGCTCTACAAAATCGGCGAAGTCTGCCGCATCGCGGACGTGCAGCCGTACGTGCTCCGGTACTGGGAGACGGAGTTTCCGGCGCTGGCCCCGAACAAGAGCGGCGGCGGGCAGCGCCTCTACACGCAGCGGGAGATCGAC
>DATLEX010000025.1:0-9563 GCA_035525045.1 Thermoanaerobaculia bacterium
CCGACGGGACCTGGAAGAACCAGACCGACATCTACAACACCTCGGCCGACGTCTCGCCGACCGGCTCGCAGATGCCGCGGCTGGTCGGCCTGGCCTACGCGTCGAAGTTGTACCGGGAGCTGGACGAGCTGAAGGAAATGACGCAGTTCTCGCGCCAGGGAGACGAGATCGCGTGGGGGACGATCGGCAACGCCAGTTGCGCCGAGGGATTGTTCTGGGAATCGCTCAACGCGGCCGGTGTGCTGACGGTCCCGACGATCATCTCGATCTGGGATGACGGCTACGGCATCTCGGTTCCGAACGAATTCCAGATCACCAAGGGCGACCTCTCCGAGCTGCTGCAGGGCTTCCAGCGCGGTCCGAAGCGGAAGCAGGGCTTCGACATCTACACCGTGAAGGGATGGGACTACCCGGCGCTGTGCGAGACGTACATCGCCGCCGCCAGCATCGTGCGCATGGACCACGTGCCGGCCATCATCCACGTCACGGAGGTGACGCAGCCGCAGGGGCACTCGACCTCCGGAAGTCACGAACGGTACAAGTCGCCGGAGCGCCTGCAGTGGGAGGTGGAGTTCGACGGCGTCCGGAAGATGCGGGAGTGGATGATCGGACAGGGAATTGCCTCGGCCGAGGAGGTCGAGCGCTTCGAGAAGGAAGACCTGCAGGCTGTGCGCGAGGCCCAGCGGCGGGCCTGGGAGGCGTACCGGGCGGAGATCGACGAAGAGGTGAGGAGCGTGGCCGGGTTTCTCGACAGGCTGGAGAGCGGCGCTCCGCAGAAGGCGCAGGAGATCCGGAAGCTCAGGGACGAGCTACAGCGGATGCAGGCGCCCTTCCGCCGCGACGCCATGCGCGCCCTCACCTCCGCGCTCATCGTCGCGCGCGACGCCGAGGTGCCGGACGACATCGTGCGGTGGCGGAGGGAGTACGCCGAGGCGGGCGACGAGCGCTACGGGGCCCACCTCTACAGCGCAGGGGAGGGCTCGGCACTACAGGTCGAGGAAGTGAAGGCGCGCTTCGAAGACGACTCTCCGGTCCTCAACGGCTTCGAGATCATCAACCACTGTCTCGACCACGCCCTGCGCCGCGATCCGCGCGTGTTCATCTTCGGCGAGGACGTGGGGAAGCTCGGGGACGTCAACCAGGGATGCCTGGGCCTGCAGGAGAAGTACGGCGAGCTGCGCGTCTCCGATACCGGGATCCGGGAGACGACGATCCTCGGCCAGGCCATCGGGGCGGCGATGCGCGGCCTGCGCCCGATCGCGGAGATCCAGTATCTCGACTACCTGCTCTATACGCTGCAGATCATGTCCGACGACCTGGCCACGGTGCGATGGCGCACCGCCGGCGGGCAGCAGGCGCCCGTGATCATCCGCACCCGCGGCCACCGGCTCGAGGGAATCTGGCACTCCGGCTCGCCGATGGGAGGGATCGTTCATCTTCTGCGCGGGATCAACATCTGTGTGCCGCGCAACATGACGCAGGCTGCCGGTTTCTACAACACGATGCTCCGCTCGGACGACCCTGCGCTGATCATCGAGGTGCTCAACGCCTACCGCGTCAAGGAGAAGCTGCCGTCGAACATCGCCGAGTTCACCGTCCCTCTCGGCGTACCGGAAGTCGTCCGGGAGGGGAGGGACGTCACCCTGGTCAGCTACGGCGCCACGCTGCGCATCGTGCAGGAGGCGGCGGAGCTGCTGGCCGGCGTCGGCATCGATGCCGAAGTGATCGATGTGCAGACCCTCCTACCGTTCGACGTCCGCGGCCTCATCGCCGAGTCGGTGAAGAAGACCAGCCGTGTCGCCTTCATCGACGAGGACGTGCCCGGCGGCGGGACCGCGTACATGCTGCAGCAGGTGCTCGAGCGCGACCACGCCTACGAGTGGCTCGACTCGGAGCCGCGCACCCTCTCCGCCAAACCGCACCGGCCGGCCTACGGCTCCGACGGCGACTACTGGTCGAAGCCGAACCGGGAGTCGATCTTCGAGGGCGTGTACGAGATGTTGCACGAGGCCGACCCCCGTCACTACCCGAAGTTCCTCTGAGCTGCGGGCAATCCAAAACCCAAAATCCAAAATCCAAAATCGATATGATCCCCTCATGCTGAAACAGAGCCTGGCACTCATGTTCGCCCTCTCCGCCGCCGCAACCGCCGCCGCCCAGGACCGCCGCGCCGAGGCGTGGGTGGAGCGGACACTCCGCTCCATGACGATCGATCAGAAGATCGGTCAGTTGATCGTCCCGCCGGTGGCGGGAGGGTTCCGCAATGTCGAGAGCCCGGAGTTCGAGCTGTTGCGGCGCAATCTGCTCGACCTCCATCTCGGCGGGTATCACGTCTTCGGCTACTCCTCGCACCGGCCCCAGGCCGGCGGCGACGCCGCCGGCGTCGCGCTGCTGATTCACGACATGCAGCGGACGGCGAAGGTCCCGCTGCTCATCACCGCCGACTTCGAGGGCGGCGTCGGCTACATCATCCCCGGCGCCACGCGCTTCCCGCTGGCCATGGCCATCGGCGCCACCGGAAGCGAGGAGCTGTCCTACCAGGCCGGCCGGGCCACCGCAGTGGAAGGGCGTGCCCTCGGCGTCAACGTCGACTTCTATCCCGTGGTCGACGTGCAGAACAACCCCGCCAACCCGATCATCAACATCCGCTCCTTCGGCGAGGACCCGGCCCGGGTCTCCGCGCTCGCCACCGCCTACATCCGCGGGGTGCAGGAGGGAGGAATGCTGGCCACGGCGAAGCATTTCCCCGGCCATGGCGACGTCGCGCAGGACTCGCATCTGGAGCTGCCGGTGCTGCCGGTCGACCGGGCGCGGCTCGATGCCATCGAGCTGCCGCCTTTCCGGGCGGCGATCGAGTCGGGCGTCGCCGCGGTCATGTCGGCGCACATCTATCTCCCCGCGCTCGACTCCGAGGAGGGGCTGCCGGCGACCCTGTCGCGGAACGCTCTGACGGTGCTGCTGCGGGAGAACCTCGGCTTCAAGGGGCTGATCTTCACCGACGCGCTCGACATGCGAGGAGTCACACTGCACTTCACCAACGAGGAGGCGGCCATCCGGTCGGTGGAGGCGGGGGCGGACGTGGTCCTCTTTCCGCCGAACGTCGCCGCGGCGTTCAACGGCCTGAAGACCGCGGTGGCCTCCGGGAGGATCACCGAGGCGCGGCTCGACCAGTCGGTGCGGCAGATTCTGAGGGCGAAGGCGCGGCTCGGGCTCGACCGCTACCGCGCCCCCGATTTCATGCGTCTGAGCAGCGTGGTCGGGAGCAGAGCCCATCGCGACCTCGCCCAGACCATCTCCGACCGCGCCGTCACCCTGGTGCGCGACGAGAAGAGCGCCGTCCCCCTCCGTCTCGGTCCCGACCAGCGCCTGCTGCACATCAACCTTCTCGACAACCGATTCGGATGGCGGGAGGGGGCGGTGGGGCGCGTGCTGGCGACGGAGCTCCCGAGCCGCTATCCGCGCACGTCCACCGTGCAGCTCGACGACCAGAGCTCCGCGGCCGAGTACGAGATGACGCGGCGGATGGCGGACATGGTCGACGCGGTGGTGGTGACGGCCTTCATCCGCGTCGCCGCCTACAAGGGCTCGATCGACCTGACCGCGCAGCAGCTCCGTTTGCTGCGGGAGCTCTCGGCGCTGAACAAGCCCTTCGTGTTCGTGCTGTTCGGAAGCCCGTACCTGCTGCATCACGTCCCGGAGCTCCCCTCGTACATGCTCACCTACGACATCCATCCCGGCGCGGAGCTCGCGGCGGTGAAGGCGTTGTCGGGCGAGATGCCGCTGCAGGGGAGACTGCCCATCAGCCTGCCGGGTCTCTACCCGATCGGGCACGGGCTGAGGCGATGAGCGGGGCGCGGATCCGCTCCTCGCCCGCGTAGACATTGAACCGCTCCTCGCGCACGAAGCCGGCAAGGGTGACGTTGAACTCGCGCGCCAGCCGGACCGCCAGCGACGACGGAGCGCTGATCGCGGCCACGATCGGGATCCCGGCCATGACGGCCTTCTGCACGATCTCGAAGCTCGTCCGCCCGCTGACGAAGAGGACGTGCTCGCTGAGGGGGAGCCGCCCTTCCAGGAACTGCTCCCCGATCACCTTGTCGACGGCGTTGTGCCGCCCGATGTCCTCGTGCAGCGAGAGCAGCCTCCCGTCGGCGGAGAAGAGTGCCGCGGCATGAAGCCCTCCCGTGGCGTCGAAGGTGGGCTGGGCCCTGCGCAACGCCGCCGGCATGGCCGAGAGCGTGCCGGCGTCGAGGCGCAGGGCCGACTGCAGAGGCCTCGCATGCACGCGCAAAGCGTCGATCGAGGTCTTGCCGCAGATCCCGCAGGAGGAAGTCGAGTAGAAGTGGCGCTGCAGGCGCTGGAAGTCGACCGTCGCCCCCTCCCGGAGCGTCACCCGCACCGTATTCGCCGAGCCCCAGTGCCGGATCGAGGCGATCGCCTGACGCTCCGCCACGATGCTCTCGCTCACCAGGAACCCGGCCACCAGGGCGTCGTCGTGGCCCGGCGTCCGCATCGTCACCGAGATCGGCCTCTCGCCGATCCGGATCTCCAGCGGCTCCTCGACCGCCAGGAGGTCCTCGGCGATGGACATTTCGCCGCCGTGATGGCGCCTCGTCGTCACGGGCTCGCTCTGCTCAGCCGAACTCATCGCTGTTCGCTCCCGCATCCATCATAATTCTCTCGTGCTTGCCGAGCTCCTCCTCAAGTGGCCTCTCGTCCGCCAGATCATCGGCGGGGCGGACGGCACCGGCAGCGAGGCGATGAGCGACCGAACCCGGGCGCTACGGCCGAAGAACGACGGTGCCGCCGTGACGCGCTCGATCTGCCCCTACTGCGGCGTCGGATGCGGGCAGCTCGTGTACCACCGCGAGGGGAAAGTTATTTCCATCGAGGGCGATCCCGGCTCGCCGATCTCCCGCGGTCACCTCTGCCCGAAGGGGGCGGCGAGTCACGAGCTGGTGACTCATCCCGGGCGGGCGACGAAGGTGAAGTACCGCGCTCCTCACGCGAGGGAGTGGATCGACATCGATCTCGAGCGCGCCACGGAGATGGTCGCGGAGCGGATCTGGGACAGCCGCGAGCGGACCTTCGACGAGCGCCACATGCACACCACCGGCATCGCCCATCTCGGCGGGGCCACGCTCGACATCGAAGAGAACTACGTGATCAAGAAACTCTTCACCGCCGGCCTGGGGATGGTCTGCCTGAGCAATCAGGCCCGGATATGACACAGCTCGACGGTGCCCGGTCTGGGCACCTCCTTCGGGCGCGGCGGCGCCACCACCGCGCAGCAGGACCTCGCCAACGCCGACGCCATCCTGATCATGGGCTCGTCGATGGCCGAGAACCACCCCGTCGGCTTCCAGTGGGTGCTCGAGGCGCGTGAGAAGAACGGCGCGAAGATCATCCATGTCGACCCCCGCTTCACCCGCACCTCCGCGATGGCCGACTTCTGGCTGCCGCTGCGGGCGGGGAGCGACATCATCTTCCTCGGCGCGCTGATCCGTTACGTGATCGAGACGGGACGCTGGTTCCGCGACTACGTGGTGCACTACACCAATGCGCCGGTGATCGTGCGCGACGACTTTCAGGACACCGAGGATCTCGGGGGAGTCTTCTCGGGGGCGGAGACGTGGACTTACGACGGCGCGGCCAGAGATCCGTCGCTGCAGCATCCGCGGTGTGTATTCCAGGTTCTGAAGCGGCACTTCGCGCGCTACACGCCGGAGCTGGTCGAGCAGGCCTGCGGCATCCCGCGCGAGCGGTTCCTGGAGGTCGCGGACGTCTTCACCGCGGCGTCGGGCCGCGAGAAGACCGCCGCGGTCTGCTACGCCGTCGGCTGGACGCAGCATTCCACCGGCGTCCAGGTCATCCGTGCCGCGGCCATCCTGCAGCTCCTCCTCGGCAACGTCGGCCGGCCCGGCGGCGGGATCCTCGCCCTTCGCGGGCACGCATCGATCCAGGGCTCGACCGACATTCCCACGCTCTACGACATCCTTCCCGGCTATCTGCCGATGCCGTCGAGCTCCGAAGAAAGCCTGGCTGCCTACATCGCCCGCTACCGGGCGGAGAAGGGGTGGTGGTCGAACCTCGACAAGTACATCGTCTCGCTGCTGAAGGCGTACTACGGCGAGACGGCGCAGGCGACGAACGACTTCGGCTTCTCCTGGTTGCCGCGCCTGACCGGCGACCACTCCTACTTCGGGTACTGGCTGGACATGGCCGACGGGAAGCTGGAGGGGCTCCTGGTGATGGGGCAGAACCCCGCCGTCGGCTCGCCGAACGGGAAGCTCGAGCGCCGGGCCCTGGCCAACCTGAAATGGCTCGTCGTGCGCGACATGGTCGAGGTCGAGACGGCGACTTTCTGGCTCGACTCTCCTGAGGTGAAGAGCGGCGAGCTGACTCCGGAGGAGATCGCCACGGAGGTCTTCTTCTTCCCGGCGGCGTCCTACGTCGAGAAGGAGGGGGCGTTCACCAACACGCAGCGCCTGCTGCAGTGGCGGGAGAGGGCGGTCGATCCTCCCGGCGAGGCGCGGAGCGAGCTGCACTTCCTGGTGCAGCTTGGGCGGAAGCTGAAGGCGATGGCGACCGGGCGTCCACGCGACGCCGGCCTGCGCGCGCTGACCTGGCAGTATGCGGACGAGGACGCGGAGGAGATCCTGCGCGAGATTCATGGCCGGGACATCGCCGGCGGCATTCCGGTCAGGCACTTCGGCGACCTCCGCGCGGACGGCACGACGTCGTGCGGCTGCTGGATTTACTCCGGCGTCTTCGACGGGCGCAACAAGGCCAACGGCCGCGACCCGGAAGGACGTTACGATCACGGCTGGGGATACGCATGGCCGCTCGACCGGCGCATCCTCTACAACCGCGCTTCCGCCGATCCTGCGGGAAACCCCTGGAGCGAGCGGAAGGCGCTGATCTGGTGGGACGAGTCGAAGGGGGAGTGGGTCGGCCACGACGTTCCCGACTTCGCTCGCGGCAAACGCCCGGATGACCGTGGAGACCCCGCCCGCGGAGGAGACGCGGCCCTTCCGGGCGACGCGCCGTTCATCATGCATCCCGACGGCCTGGGGTGGCTCTTCGTCCCGTCGGGACTGAAGGACGGACCTCTCCCGGCGCATTACGAGCCGCTCGAGTCGGTCATGCGGAATCCCGTCCACCCCGAGCGGCAGACGAATCCCGCGGCGCTGAAGATGGAGCGAGCGGACAACGCGTATGCCGCCTCTCCCGACGAGCGGTTCCCGCACGTGCTGACCACCTACCGTCTGACCGAGCACCACACCGCCGGAGGCATGTCGCGCACGCTGTCGCACCTGGCCGAGCTCCAGCCGGAGCTCTTCGCCGAGATCTCGCCCGAGCTGGCCGCGGAGATCGAAGTGGTGAACGGCGGGCGCGTGGAGATCTCCACCGCGCGCGGCTCGATCGAGGCGCGCGCTCTCGTCACTACGCGCATGCCCTCGCTCGACATCGACGGACGGCGCATCCATCAGGTCGGCCTCCCATACCATTGGGGCTATCGCGGGCTCGTCACCGGCGACGTGGTGAATGATCTGCTGGCGATCTCGGAGGAGCCGAATGTGAAGATCTTCGAATCGAAGGGGTTGACGTGTGCGGTCAAGCCTGTCATCCCGAGCGCCACACGGCCAGGCTCATGACCACCGGCTTCTTCACCGACTCGACGCTCTGCATCGGCTGCAAGGCCTGCGAGGTGGCGTGCAAGGAATGGAACGACATTCCGGCGGACCCGTTCGTCTTCAGCGGGCTCTCCTACGACAACACCCTCGGCCTCGGCCACTCCACCTGGCGGCACGTGAAGTTCATCGAGCAGGAAGCGACCATCGGCGCCGGCGGCAATGCCGCCGGGCGGATCACCTGGCAGTTCTCGTCGGACGTCTGCAAGCACTGCGAGAACGCCGGCTGCCTCGAGGCGTGCCCGACCGGCTCGATCGTCCGCACCGAGTTCGGCGGCGTGTACGTCCAGCCCGACATCTGCAACGGCTGCGGATACTGCGTCGTGACCTGCCCCTTCGGCGTGGTCGATCGAAGGCCGGACGACGGCCGGGCCTTCAAGTGCACCTTCTGCTACGACCGCCAGATCGCGGGAGAACAACCCGCCTGCGCCAAGGCCTGCCCGACGGGATCGATTCTGTTCGGTGACCTGGATGAGCTCGAGAAGATCGCCGACCGCCGGATCGCGACGCTGCACGGCGCCGGGATGACCGACGCGACGATCTACAACCCGAAGGAGACCAGCGTCGGCGGGACGCACGCCTTCTTTCTCGTGCGCGGAGACCCGTGGGCCTACAACCTGCCGCCGAAGCCCGAGGTGCCGACCACGTTGTTGCGCCCGGCCTGGACCGCCGCCGCACTCGCCGCCGGGGCGATGGCGGTCGTCTCGCTGCTGGCCTTTGCCGGCGGAGGGCGGCGGTGAGGCCGCGACGTCCCGACGCCGCCAGCGAGCGCCGGCTCGAGGAGCTGCGGCGGGAAGCGGAGAGCAGGGGCGAGGTCGGCGCGCCGGGCGTTCGTCCCTCCGGATCGCCGCTGCCGGAGGCGAGCGCCGGGAGCGGCTATTACGGACTTCCTCTTCTGAAGCCGCCGGTGTGGACGTGGGAAGTCCCGCTCTACTTCTTCACGGGCGGCGCGGCGGGGGGGGCGGCGTGCATCGCCTTCGCCGCGCGGGTGACGGGCGCTCCCGAGCGGCTCGTTCGCGACGCGCAGTGGGTCGCCGCGATCGGTGGGGCGGTGTCGGGACCGCTGCTGATCGCCGATCTCGGCCGGCCGGAGCGGTTTCTGAACATGCTCCGCGTCTTCAAATGGCAGTCGCCGATGTCGGTCGGCGCCTGGCTGCTGCTCTCCTTCGGCGTGGCGGCGTCGGCGGCAGTCGCCACGCGCGGAGCGCCTCGTGACCTGGCGTCCGGCGTCGCGGCCCTGGCCGGTCTCGGGATGGCCACCTACAGCGGCGTCCTTCTCGGCGCGACGGCGCTTCCTGTGTGGTCGAAGCACGCGTCGATCCTGCCGCCGCACTTCGCGGCATCGGCGCTCGGCTCGGCGGCATCGATTCTCGAGCTTCTCGGGCACCGCGGGCGCGCGCTGCACAAGCTGGCTCTCGTCGCCGCGGCGTCCGAGACGGTCCTCCATTCGCTCCTGCAGGTGAGCGCCACCACGCGTCTCGCCGGCGCGTTCTCCGGGCCGATTCCGCTGCTGCTTCGCGCTCTCTACGGCCGCTCCCGCCGCGCGCGGACGGCCGCCGCCGCATCGGCGCTCCTCGGATCGCTCCTTACCCGCTTCGCGTGGGTGGAAGCCGGTCGAGGGAGCGTTGCTTCTCCCCCGCGGCCGTTACGCGGTGACGCAGCGCGTTCCGGAGACGCGGTCCGGTAGCGAGAGCCGGTCGGGAAGCGCGGCCATGGCGAACCCCGCCACGCCGGTCAGCAGCGAGAGGCAGACGCCGGCCCATCGCGCCGACGCCGCGCTGAATGACATGGCCGGACCCTCCGCCGAGACCACGCGCACGTCGAAGATCGCTCCGCCGACGGTCTTTCCCCACAGGAGCCAGGCGCCGA
>DATLEX010000179.1:0-16098 GCA_035525045.1 Thermoanaerobaculia bacterium
TGTGGTCCGGCGACCAAGCGGGCCACTCCGAGTGACCCTCGTGGTGCGTGAGCCGGGCCACGCCCTGCAGGACGGGTCCGTCGCTCAGTCTCGGGAGCGGGCGGCGGAGAGCCATCCAGACTCCCGCTGCCCCGAGAACGATTCCGGCCAGCAGCAGCAGGATGGCCGAGAGGCGGCGGGGCATGGCGCGGCGGATCTCTTCCGCTCTGCTTTCGGCAACCCACTGGAGCTCGGCCTTCAGGTCGTGGGCCGTCTGCCACCGCTCATCCGGATCTTTGAGCAGCGCCAGACGCACGATGCGATCAATGGCCGGGGGAACGGCCGGCCGAACCGCCGCCACCGGGGGAGGGTCGTGCTCGAGGATGGCGGCGATGATGCTGGCCAGGCTCTTCCCCTCGAAGGCGCGCCTTCCGGTGGCCATCTCGTAGAGCACGGCACCGAAGGCGAAGATGTCGCTGCGCGCGTCGGCTTCTTTCCCCTCAAGCTGTTCGGGTGCCATGTATTGCAGCGTCCCGAGAATCGTCCCTTCCGCCGTCAACGGCTTTTTCTCGGTCGCCATCGCCGTCGCGCTCACCGGCCGCTCGTGGATGGGAGGGCGATATCGGGCGAGGCCGAAGTCCAGCAGCTTGGCGCCGGCCTTGGTGAGCATGATGTTGGTCGGCTTCAGGTCGCGGTGAATCACGCCGTGACGGTGAGCCTGGTCCAGTGCGTCGGCGATCTCGGTCGCGTAACGAAGGAGCTGGTCGAGCGGCAGTGGACCGCGGGTCAGCCGCTCGGCCAGTGTTTCGCCCTCCAGATACTCCATCACCAGATACTCCGTGCCGTCGTGCTGGCCGACGTCATAGAGCTGGCAGATGTGCTGATGATTGAGCGAGGAGATGCTCCTGGCCTCACGCTCGAACCGGGTCTTGAGCTCTGCCTCCTGAGCGAACTCGGCGGGAAGCACCTTCACCGCCACGGTGCGGTCCAGGCGCGTGTCACGTGCTCGATACACCTCGCCCATCCCGCCCGCACCAAGCGGCGCGACGATCTCGTACGGCCCGAGCCGCATCCCTTTGGCCAGATTCACGGAACGAATCAAGAATACACCACGGCGTCGGCAGTCGAGGTGGGCTCCGGGCTCCGCGCTCCGGGCTCCGGATTCTCAATTCTCAATTCTCACCTCCCCCGAGCCCGCGGAAGAGGTTCGCGAGATCCTGGCGCAATGCCGCCATCGACGACTGCCCGCCGTCCTCTCGCGTCGCGCCTGCCGGGAGTGTCGCCGCGGCCGGAGCCCGGAACTCGACCCCCGACCCCCGAGCCCCGAGCCCCGAGCCCTACCGATACACCCGCCCGTCCTTGATCACGTGCACGACGTGCCGCAGCGCGGACATCTCCGTGAGCGGGTCGCCGTCGACCACGATGATGTCGGCGAGCTTGCCGGGGGCGATCACACCGAGGTCGGGGCGCCTCAGCAGTTGCGCCGGCCAGTAGGTCGCGGCGCGGATCACCTCCATCGGCGGCATGCCGAGGTCGGCCATCGCCTTCAGCTCGCGCCAGGTGGAGTCGAAATGGAAGTTCAGCGGGATGCCGGAGTCCGTTCCCACGACGATCGTCACCCCCGACTCGCGAAGCTGCCGGAACTTGTTGGCGAGCGTCGGGATGCGGCGGGACACGAGCCGGAAGTAGTCGAGGCGGGCCACGTCGCGGATCGACCGGTGCACGTCGCGGTAGATGTCGGGGGGCAGGTCCTTCTTCAGGCGCTGGTCGTCGAGGCGCTCGGGGTTGCGCTTCGTCTCCTCGAAGAGGAAGAGGCCTTCCATCGTCGGGCACCAGTAGAGCGTGGCGTTGCGCTCGCGCATCATCTGCAGCACGTCCTCCTCGTATCCCGGCTTGGTCCCCAGGCCGGTGTGCTCGAAGCAGTCCACCCCGGCCCGCAGCCCCTGCCGGATCTCCTCGGAGCGGTGCGCGTGCGCGGCGACGTGCTTGCCGGCCTTGTGCGCCTCGTCGACGATCGCCTTCACCTCGTCGAGCGTCATCTGATCCTGGTCGATCAGCTTGATCACGTCGGCGCCGCCGGCGACGATGGTCCGCACCTTCCGCCGCGCGTCCTCCGGGCCGTTGACCACCCATCGAAAGGCCGCCGTCAGCGGCGTGTTCCCCTTCTGCAGGAAGGGACCGGAGACGAAGAGCCGCGGCCCGGGGATCTCGCCGGCGTTGATGCGGTTCTTCACCGCCACGATGTCCTCGAGCGGCGCGCCGAGGTCGCGCACGGTGGTGACGCCGGCCATGAGGAGTTGTTTCGCCGCGATCGGCATGATCTCGTCGCGGAACCGGCGGGGATAGGTGCGATCCCAGTGGTCGTAGTCGCCGTGCCCGAGGATCATCAGATGGACGTGCATATCCATCAGGCCCGGCATGACGGTGTAGCCGTTGGTGTCGAGGACCCGTGCGCCGTCCGGGATGGGCGTGCTCCCCTCCCGCCCCACCGCCCGGATGCTGTTCCCTTCGATGACGATCACCGCGTTCTCGAGGGGCGGCCCGCCGTAGCCGTCGATCAGGCGCCCGCCGGCCAGCACCAGCGGCTGGGCGGTGAGGGAGGCGGCGACAAAGGAGAGGGCGATCGCGATTCCGCTCGTTCGCATGGGGGAAAGATATGTGATTTTGGGTTTTGGGTTTTGGGTTTTGGATTGTGGATTGCCCGCCCGCCCGGGGGACGATCACCACAGAGTCGCAGAGGACACAGAGTCACACAGAGTCTCTGTGAACCTCTGTGCTCTCTGTGGCTCTGTGGTGGCGGCGCGCCGGGGGGGAGTACGATTCCCCCATGCGTCTCCTGCCGATCCTGATCCTTCTCATCGCCGGATCGGCCCACGCCGCCGACCGCTCCCTCCGCTGGAGCCGCATCGACGTCACGGCGCACCTCGACGCCGACGGCGTGCTGCGCGTCGAGGAGAAGCATGCCATCGGGTTCAACGGCGACTGGAACGGCGCGGAGCGGACGTTCGGCGACACGCTGGAGGACGTCCTGCGCCTCGAGCACATCAGCCGCATCGACGCCTTCGGACGCGCCGTCCCGCTGCGCAAGAACAAGTCGCTGCGGCGCGTCGACGACTACGCCTGGCACGAGTCGAAGACGCTGCGGTGGCGGAGCCGCCTCCCCTCCGATCCGCCGTTCCGCAACCAGGTGATCACTTACGTCATCGCCTACAGGCAGTCGTACATCCTCGTCCCGGCGAACGGTGCGCATCTCCTCGATCACAACTTCGGCCTTCCCGATCTCGAGTGGCCGATCGACGAGTACTCGCTCCACCTGACTCTCGATCCGGTGTGGCAACCGCTCGGACGGGTGCCGCAACACGTCACGCGCTCGAACCTCCGCCGCGGCGTGAATCTGACCATCAACGCCCACCTGAGGCACACCGGCGCCGGCCGCCCTGCGGCCGTCAATCATGGCGTGCCGCTCCTCTTCCGGCTCGCTCTCGCCGCCGTCCTGGCCGGCGGCGCCGCCTTCTTCGCTTTCCTCTTCATCCGCCGCGAGCGCGGGGTGGGGAGGTTCCGGCCGCTCGTCGATCCGGCGTCGATCGACCGGGCATGGCTCGCCGAGCACGTCTTCAGGTTTCCGCCGGAGGTCGTCGGCGCGGCGTGGGACGAGCGGACCGACAGCGCCGAGGTGGCGGCGGTGATCGCCCGGATGGTGCACGAGGGCAAGATGAGCAGCCGCGTCGAGGAGCGGGGATTCCTCCGCCGCGCGAACCTCGTGCTGACGCTGCTCCGCGACCGCGACACGTTCGCCGGTTACGAAAAGGCGCTGGTCAACGCGCTCTTCATCGACGGCAACACCACCAGCACCGAGAAGATCAGGGCGCACTACAAGACGAAGGGATTCGATCCCGTAGCGAAGATTCGCAAGCCGGTGGAGAAGAAGCTGCGCCTCATCGGCCGCCAGGGAGGGGCCCCGAAGGTCGATTTCACTGCGGACGCGATCCTCGCCGCCGCGGGCTTCCTGCTCCTGGCGGCGGGTGCCTTCTTCGGACCGCTCCAGCTCGTCGGCGGAGTCGCCGGCTTCGGTGCCATTCTGATCCTTTACTTCATCGGAACGATCGGCGCGTACGACTACCGGCGGCGCGTGGCGAACCTCGGGGCCTGGTCGCTCGAGTTCGCGCCGGCGGTCGTGCTGCTCGTCGCCGTCCCCATCGTCGCGGCGGACTTCCGCCTCTCACCGCTGGTCCTCACCGGCCTGGTGCTCACGGCGCTCGGCGCGGTCCGCGGCATCTTCGCTGTGGCGTTGACGCGCGACGCCGGCGAGCGGCTCGAGACGCGGCGCCGCTTCGCCGCGGCGCGCGAGTACTTCGCCCGCGAGCTGCGGCGCCCCACCCCGGCCCTCGACGACGCCTGGTTCCCCTACCTCCTGGCCTTCGGCCTCGGGGCGCACATCGACCACTGGTTCCGCGCTTTCGGCGGCAGCGCCGCCGCGTCGGGGTTCGGCTCGACCTCCTCCTCGATCGGGACGGCCAGCGGCGGAACGCGGTGGAGCGGCGGCGGCGGAGCGTTCGGCGGCGCCGGCGCCACCGGCTCGTGGGCCGTCGCCGCCGCCGGGATGGCCGGCGGCATCTCCGCCCCCAGCTCGAGCGGCGGCGGAGGTGGGGGCGGCGGGGGCGGCAGCTCGGGCGGCGGGGGCGGGGGCGGGTGGTAGTTCGACGGTCGAATCGAGCAGGTGAGTCGATCGATCTCGGCCCACCTTCTGCAAGCAGCCCCGGCAGGAGGACCCTATGCCCCGCACAACCGTTCTTTTGATGGCCCTGCTCCTCGTCGCCGGCTGTGGATCCGAGACCGGTACCGCTCCCCCTGCCGGAGCGCCGGCGGCGTCCGCTCCCGCCGACCGCAACGTCTGCGACATGATGACCATCGACGAGTTGAAGACCGCCGCCGGCCTCGACTCGGCGATGGGCGAGTCCTCGGAGAGCGGCGGCGCCGACGCCTGCACCTGGACCGGCGAGGACGGCAAGGTCGTCATCGCCCAGGTCTTTTCGTCGGCCGACAGCTACGAGCAGGCCCGGCAGGCCTTCCAGACGCAGTACGGCGGGACTGCCGAGGAGGTCACCGAAGTCGGTGAGAAAGCCTTCTACATCGGCGGCACCACCGGCACGCTGCAAACCGGCACGCTCGTCGCGCAGAAGGGCTCGACGCCGGTCAGCGTCCAGGTGATGGGTGGCACCAGCGACCCCGCCTCGCGCAAAGGGGAAGCCACCGCCGTCGCCCACGTGATCCTCGGGAAGCTGTAGTCCGCTCGTTCCCGTCCAGGAAGGGATGGCTGGCGGCAAGCAGACAGGGATCAGCCTGGCGTGGCTCTATACTCACTCCGTCATGGACGTGAGGTCGTTGCCGGGCCACGAGCTGATTCTTCAAGGGCTCAGAGATCTCGAGTCGGGGCTGGAGAGCGTCGAGGCGCTGCTCGTGGCGGTGGGGGCGCATCGTCTCCGGCGGGCGGGCCTGCCGGTGCCGGAGCCTCTGCCGGCCGATCCCGAGCATCGCCTCTACGCCCTGCTCGCCTACGACGACCCCGACTCTGCCCACGGGCGCTACAACGCGCTCATCCGACAGCTCGTCAGCTTCGAGCGTGCGGCGGAATGCGCCGCCTGATCGACCGCGAGCGCCTGCTCCGCTTCATGCGCGAGCTCGGCCGCGCGGCGCGCGGCGAGGCGCGGGTTTATCTCGCCGGAGGCTCGAGCGCGGTCCTCCTGGAGTGGCGCCCCACCACGATTGACATCGACCTGGAGATCCGGCCGGAATCGGATGACGTCCTTCGAGCCATTCCTCGCCTCAAGGAGGAGCTCGAAGTGAACGTCGAGCTCGCGTCGCCCGGACATTTCATCCCGGAGCTCCCCGGCTGGGAATCGCGCAGCCCCTTCATCGGGCGCGAGGGGCCTCTCTGGTTCCACCACTACGACTTCTACGCGCAGGCGCTGGCGAAAATCGAGCGCTCGCACACGCGCGACCTGCTCGACGTCCGCGCCATCCATGAGCTGGGACTGGTCGAGCCCGGCCGGCTGATGGAGCTGTTCGCCTCGATCGAGCCTCAGCTCTATCGCTATCCCGCCATCGACCCCCGCAGCTTCCGCACAGCCGTGGAAGAGACCGTGGCCGAGCTGGGGAGGTCGGAGAACTAGATCGACCCCTCGAGCCACAGAGGACAAGAGGGGGCACAGAGAGTCAGATGATCGACGGCGCCTCCCAGGTGATCTCTCCCTGCGGGTCGACGCGGAACGCGTAGCTCTCCTTCTGATCGTCCTTGCCGCTGTGCGTGACCACCAGGACGCGCTCCCCGTCGGTGCGCACGTGCACGATTCCGAAGGCCAGCTTCTCGTACGGGTTGCGGATCGGGCGCTGCTGCCCTCCCGGCCCCGGCTCGAATGCCTTCTTGAGCCTGCGGAAGAACGCCACCATCTCGGTGACGTAGATGAGCGGCTTCTCCACGGTCTGCCGCGAGTACTTCCCGAGGGCGCCCACCAGCCCCGCCCGCGGATGGATGTACTCCTTCGCCGTGCTCTCGTCGCCGCTGGAGATCACGCTGACCACGGGCCGCACGGCCTCCAGCATGCGCGGGCTGAAGTCGGCGCTGCCGTGATGAGGGACCTTCAGGATCTCCGAGGCCAGCGAGTCGCCGGCCGTGCGGGCGTGGCTGGCGAGCCGCTCTTCCGACTCCTCGTTGAGGTCGGCGCCGAAGAGGAAGCGGACGTTCCCGTAGGTCAGCTTCAGCACGACCGAGTGCCCGTTCACCGTGTGCGAGGCGGAATACGATCGCGAACCCGGCTTGTGAAGGAGCGGCAGGGCGGGCTTCCCTCCGACCTCCTCCACGACCGGGCCGAGGACCTTCATCGCGAACTTCGGATCGTCGATGATGTCGAAGGCATCGTCGTCGCCGTAGGCGAGGCGCCGGACCTTGACCGGCCCGTTCGGCGAGCGGAGCTTCTTCAGCGCCGCCCGCCACGCCTTGAACGGCCTGTTCAGTTGCGTCTCCGGCACCTTCCGGACGTCGTCGACGAGGCCGGTCGCGTACCACTCTCCGCCGACGCTCCTGGTCTTGCCGAAGATCTTCTTCGCGTCGCTCCCCGACGCCTTCACCAGCCCGTTGTGGAAGACGCAATCGGCGGTGACCAGGGGGTCGGTGGCGTTGCGCCGCGAGTCGAGGAGGTCGGTCAGCCCGTCGTAGTGGTCGGCGTCGCCGTGCGAGACCACGATGGCCTCGCAGTGGAGGGGCCGGCTGCGCAGCACGTACGCGTAGGCGACGCGCAGATAGCGCCGGAACCACGGCCCTTCTCCTCCGTCGATGAGGATGCGCTGGCCGCGCGGGGTCTCCAGCACCGCGCCGTCTCCCTGCCCCACATCGACAAAACGGACCTTCAGGACGGACTCATCCTGGAAGGCGACGTCGCGGCGCGGCTGCACCTCGATGGTCTGGTTCTCGTAGCGGTTCTTCGCCGTGCTCCAGACGGCCCGCGGGAGGGCGAACACCGGCCGGCCGCCGCTGCGGCGCAGCTCCCGGAGCGTATCCCCCCAGAAGAGCGTCGCCGCCAGCTTCTTCTCGCCCTCGACGGCATAGAGTTTCACGATGTCATCCGCAAGGACCCGCGTCGTGGCCATGGTTCCCTCCTGATCGGTCGCTGATGTAGGAGTGTCGCCAGGGGCCTGAACCCCTACCCTCCATCCCCCCGCCGCCACGCACCGGGAGAAGAATCCGCTCGCCGGCGCCGGCGTCTCGCGCCGGCATCCGTTCGGCCGCTGGGCCAGGATCGAGCGCGCCCCTCTGGTCATCGAGCATCCCGCGTCGGTGCGCCTTCACATCGCGAACACGACTGTGGCGATCCCCTTCTACGGCTGGACGACGCCGAAAACGGCCGGCCAGCCGCGCCGCCTCCCGAAAGCGAAGCGCGCCGGGCAGTCGAGCAGATCGATCGCTGGCGGGATCTCCTGCGGCACTAGACGGTTCCGAGGCTACGTAAAAGCGAAGCATGCTTACTGCTCTGGCAGGCGAATCGCTGCCGCTCACTTCAGGTTCCGCAGAATGAAATCGAACGTCAGCCGCTGCCGGTGCAGGTTGAGCGCAAGCCCACTGCCTTCAAGGGAATCCTCACGATCCTGGGCGGCGGAGGAAATGCCGAGGGAGGCGCGATCTACAACACCGACGCCACGGTCACCTTCACCGGCGTGTAGATCCGGGAGAACATCGCGCAGGGGGGCAACGCCTTCGGCGGATTCGGCAACGCGCGCGGCAGCGCGATCTACAACCTCCGCGGTTCTGCAGACGAACGAGCCGGGCAACCCGACCTATCGGTACGGCCTGACCGCCACCACGTCGATCCCCACCCTCGGCACATGGTTGCTGATCATGATGGGCGCCCTCCTCGGCTCGATCGCCTGGTGGCGGCTGGCGCGCTTGTGAGTGTTCCTCCTTGATCTGCCTCACCACCGCGGACGGAAGGGAACGACCGAGGAGCGGCGGGCCATGAAGGGGAACTCTGACGCCGCCGAGCGCCGCGGTCAACCTCCTCTGTGTCCCCTCTGCGTCCTCTGTGACTCTGTGGTTGGCGTCTTTTCTCGGGAGGACGTGAACCACAGAGTCGCAGAGGACCACCCGTACGCGGCTCGTCGTTGCTCCCGGGGCGCGAACGGATCTCCATCATCCCCCGCCGCCCTCATCGTACTGCACAGCGAACGGGGGGGCTCACTCGTAGTGTGTCCACATCCGCAGAACCTTGACCACCCGTTCGCGCTTCAGTACCTGGTAGACCAGACGGTGGTGGATGTTGATCCGGCGCGAGTAGGCGCCGGCCAGATCTCCCACGAGCTTCTCGAAGGGAGGAGGAGACTGGAACGGATCGCGGCGAAGGATTTCCAGGAGCGCTTCGGCTTTGGGCTTGAGCCCGGAGCGGCTGAGCTTCTTCGCGTCTTTGGCGGCTTGGGGGGTGAACACCACCCGCCAGGACTTCACCAGTCGAGCGACTCCAGGCACTTCCTCACAGGAGTCTTCAGTCCCTTGCGGATGGACTCCCGCATTCCGGGGATGGAGAGAAGATGCAGGGTCTCCTGAATGGCCTGCCAATCATCCATGGAGACGAGCACCGCATCGGCACGCTTTCCGGTGATCTGGACCGGCTCACTGGTGACCGCCGCCTCGTCGATGAGCTTGTACAGGTTCGTCCTCGCCTGACTTGCTGTGATGGTCTTCATGATCGCTCTTGATCGTACGCGATTGCGTACGAGTAGGCAACGGCGGCGATGGCCGGCCTCCTGGAGAAAGCGGTACACCGCTCCCATCCCTCCGGCTCCGAGGGGACCGCGCACCTCGTACCGCCCGATCCGTGAACCGGCTGCTCCTCCTCCGGCACCCGGATGGTGGCCGGCCGCCGCCGGACTCTTCCGTCGATCGTGGCCTGCGTCGCCTCGACGAACGTCTCCTCGAACCGTACCGGCTGCTGCGGATCGATGATCCTAGCCAGCAGGAGATCGTGGTCCGGCACTTCCAGCCAGATCGCCACTTGCGGCTGAAACCACCGCTCCCCATCCCGCATCGGCCCTCGGGTGACTAACCCGCCGCGTGACTCCGAAGGAACACAGCAACGTCGGATTTGCCGGCTGCGCCCGACGCCACGCGCATGACCAGCTCGTAGAGGTCGTCAGGTTCGGCTTCGACCGTGACGCCGTTCAGATGAAGAAATGCGAGCGCGCATGCCAGCGCGGTCCGCTTGTTGCCATCCACGAAGGGATGATTGCGGCAGATGTGGAACAGATAGGCCGCGGCCATCTCGAAGAGCGTCGTGTGGAGAAACGTCCCCGCGAACGTCGCCCCGACCGTTCCGACGGCCGACTGCAGCAGCCCGATGTCGCGGATGCCGGAGCGCCCACCGTACCGCCGGATCCGGCTCTCGTGGATGACCAGCACTTCCTCGAGAGTCAGGAACAGGGGATCCACGACTACTCGGCGAGCCGCCTGAAGACGCCGGCGTACTTCTCATCCATCGCGGCGAGAGCCTTCCGGAGCGCTTCCCCGCGCCGCCGGTCGCGCACGGGCGTCACCACCAGGACGTCGCCGTTCGTGGAGATCTCCAGGGGTGTGCTCTCATCGATCCCGAGCTGCTCGAGGAGCGGCTTGTCGAGAACGAGGGCCACGCTGTTCCCGGTGCGTGTGAGACGCTTGATCATCGTTCGTACAGTATAGCATTTGTGTACGAACATCCCCCTGTGTCCACTCTGTGTCCTCTGCGACTCTGTGGTTGGAGGTCTCAGTCAGGGGCGACTGAGCGAACATGCTTCGGCGTCGAAGCGCCGAACCTTGTATCATCCGGACGCCTCAGCAACTAAGTTGAACGGACCGGCGCGTGAGCCGTCAGGCTATGAGAGAGAGGACTCCATGCTTGTCTTTTCGCGTACGGCTCGCGCAGAGGTGAACATGCTCACACTTCGCCTTTCCCTGGCCTGCGTTGTGAGTGTGTTCATCGGCGTCGCGGCCTTTGCGGACCCGGTTGCCACGATCGTTTTGAGTGGGACTCGGACGTGGGTCGCCACCGACCCGAGTTGTGGACCGACAGATCCGCAGACCGAATCGTTCATCGAACCGTGGGAGCGCGACTTCAATTCGGCGGGTGTCCTCCTGCGGCGGGATCCGCTGGTCGCCGGCCGTTGGATTCCGGCCACGAACGCGACGTTCTGGCCGACATTGTTCCAGATGCCGGGCGGCGTGGGCGAGGCAACCGGCGGGGTCACCGTCACAGGCGAGCTCTCCTCAGCGGGTGTACTGAGGACGAGCATCGAGGGCTCCTGGAGATGGCAGGGAACAGTCGGGGACCTGAGGGGAACTCTCGACGTGACAGAGATGCACGTCTTGACGTGGGACCTGAATACCGGGGCGGCCACGGCAGATATCGTGGTCTCGGACCAC
Organism: Thermoanaerobaculia bacterium; assembly: GCA_035525045.1. Taxonomy (GTDB): domain Bacteria; phylum Acidobacteriota; class Thermoanaerobaculia; order Gp7-AA8; family Gp7-AA8; genus DATLEX01. Next base: position 10,919 of record DATLEX010000179.1, read on the forward strand.
TGGGTCCAGACATCTCCCAACGGATGTGTCGTGGACTATCGCAGCTCGAAAGGCGCGCAGTGGAGCGGCAACGTGGGACCGTGCCAGACGTGTCCCGTGCTGGCCGAGCTGAGCGTCACCGCCTTCCCGGCCGGTATGCTGCAACTGGCCGGCGCTGCCGGAGCGACCGATCGCTTCGTGATCGCCAACCTGGCCGGTGTCGCCTCCGATGTGACGCTCGTCAACGACGGAGACTTCTTCACCCAGACCCCTACCTCGTTCCTCCTTCATCCGGGCGAGAGCCGCGTTGTCAGGATCACCGCCCTGCCCCGTCCCGAGGGAGTGCATGAAGGGGCGTCGGTCCTCAGCGCTACCAATTTCCCGGCGCAGCTCCGTATCCCCATCAAGCTGCTGGTGGCGGCGGCGCCGGCTGGCGAGCCGGACGTGGTGGTGTCGCGACTGGCCATCGATGTGATCGACATTCCGGGAGTGAACGAGGAGGGATCGGTCGATCTGACGAACCACGGAACGGGTACCGCCCGCGGCCTGCTGGTGTCCGATGCCGAGTGGCTCATCCCCCAGAGCGGTGTCATCACCATCGACCCGCAACAAACGGTCGGTGTCTCGTTCGTGATCGACGATGCGAAGAGGCCGCGGCTCGAGCTCGATGCTTACGCGCTGGTGGGAGCGGTGCGGTTCGTCTACCTCAAGGGCAGCGGCGATGCGCTGCGCGCCCACGGGACCGGTTCTGCCTCCACCGGTCAAACCCAGACCTCTGTCAATTCTTCGACCTACCCGGTGCCGCTGGCCAGTCCGATTCCACCCTCGGGTAAGCCGGTGGTGGTCGTTCCCGGCCTGACGAAGACGCCCGGCCTGAGCACCCGGCTCTCCATGATCGGCGGCCGGCCCGGCGGATTCGGCCCGATCAAGCTCTATTACCTCCCTCTCGGAACGGCGCTGTCGGGAGCGTGGTCGGTAGGGCTCTCGGGACTGCCGGCTGGAATCCCTCTCTCCATCCCCGATTCGCTGAAGCTGTTCGGCTTCGACAGCGGCTCCGGATCTCTCCACGTGCAGGGCGGCGAGGTGACCGAGCTGGCCGTATCGGTTCGCGTGCAAAAGGTCGACGATCCGCGGGGGACGGTCGGGCATACCATGCCGGTCGGGCGCTCCGATCGGGGAGCGGCACAGGGAGTAACGGTAGTCCTGACCGGACTTCAGACTGCAACCGGAACCCGGAGCACCATCTACCTCCAGGAAGTGGCGGGGAGCCCCTTGTCCGCGCGTCTGGAGTTCGTCGACCGGCGCGGTTCGACCATCACCTCGCACCGTGAGAGCCTGCCGGCTTTCGGTCTGGTGCAGCTCACCGATCCCGTTCCCGCGGAGGCGGTGGCCGCGCGGATCACACCCGAGGACAACTCGTTGGGCCGTCTGTACGCGGTGGCGCTTCTCATCGACGAGGCCAGCGGCGACGTCACACCCTTGCCCGACTGGAGGCAGGTATACGGCGCGGCGCAGGCTGAGGAGATGATCGTGCCGTTCATCAGCGGGAAGAGTGACGCCGTCGGTTCGTCCCGGACCATGCTCTTCATCACGAACCGAGGCCAATCGGCCCTGACCGGGGAGCTTCGCTACGTCGGACCGCTAACGGCGCGGCGGCGGGCGGTGAGCTTCGGCGCTCATGATTCAGACCTCCGGTCGATGAGCGCTTCCAGTGAACGCTCGCGAACATTCGCACTGGCCGCCGGCGAAACGATGACGATCGAGGATGCAACCCGGTTCTTCGGCGCCGCCGTCGGCGCGGTCGGCTATCTCCGCATCGCCACATCGGATCAGGGTGACGTGGCCGTGGCCGCCCGGTTGGCCACAACGCCGTCGGGCAGTTCGCGGCGCCTGGGAACGGCCATTCCCGTCATTCCCCCCAGCTCGGCCCTGCGTCTCGGCAACAAGCGCTTCTTTGCGTCCATCGAGGATGCCGGGGCGGATTCCGTGACCCAGCGCGTTGGGGGAACGTTCCGAACGTCGCTGGGGATGGTGGAGATTTCCGGCAGTGAGGTCACCGTCCGAGCGACACTTCGCTTCGCCTATTCGTTTTCTGGGCTGACGTCCGTGCGCGGTGAGGTCAGCAAGGTCTACACCCTTGCGCCGTCGGAGCTGCTGTTCATCCCCGAGCTGGCCAAAGAAATCATCGGCCAGGGCCGGAGCGAGCTGCGCGATCTGCACGACCTCCAACTGGAGATTGAAGTGACCGGCGGGACGGGCAGCATCGTCCCGTACCTGCTGAGCACCGACAACGGCAGCGGAGACTCGGTGATGCGGTACGAGTAACCTCGTCGGGGAATCATGAAACGTACGCTTGCCCGCACTCCCTCTACCCGCCGGGCGGACCGCGGACCGCTCCGTGCTAATCCAGCGCGCGGGTCCAGTTGATCAGGAGGTTGATCTTCCGCGGCGGCTGGCGGCCGGTACGGGCGTTGATCAGGAAGCGTTGCCCGTCCGGGGCCGGATCGAAAGTCTGCACTTCGGTGAAGAGCCTGACCGCCGGCGTGGCGAAGAGATTGACCGGCTCGCCGAAGGTCAGCGTCGCTCCGGCGGTCACCGATGCGGCCATCAGCTCGAACCGCGGCGAGAGAAAGAAAATCTCCCGGCCGTCGTGCCGCCAGGCCGGCATCACCCCGCCGCCGACCGAGACGCGCGTGGCCGTCCCCGGACCGGGAAACGGACGGACGTAGACCTCGTGCCGCCCGGTCTCGTTCGACGAATAAGCCACCCATTTCCCGTCGGGAGAGAAGCGCGCCATCACCTCGTCGAACGGAGTGGCCAGCCACACCCGCTCGTTCTTTCCGTCCGGCGACGCCAGGATGAGGTCGAAGCGGGTCTCCTCGCGCACCTGCTGCACGAGGATGTGCCTGCCATCGGGCGACCAGTCATTGGGCACTTCCAGCGAGGGCGACGAGACGACCGGCTGCTCCTCGCCCGGTTCCGTGAGCGGTTTGCGCACGACGTCGAGCGGCCCCTGGGCGGCCGAGATTCCGAAGACCACCTCCCGCTGATCGGGCGACCAGGCCACGCCCCGGGCCTGGCGGTCGCGGAAGGTGATGCGCTGCGCCGCCAGCCGTCCTACCTCCTCGATCCAGACGTCGCCGCTGCGCATGGCGGGATCGGCGCGCACGACCAGCACGCGATCGGCGCGCGGGGAGAGGCGCATCGACAGCAGCGTCCCCGGCTGGCCGACCGTGCCGAGGACTGCTCCCCGGCGATCGAACCAGGTGAGCTGCGTCGAGCCCAAATCCGATTCCTTCATGGCGATCACGCCGGTGCGCGAGACCGAGAAATCGGCGAGGTTGTAGCCTTGCGCGGCGGCCACGCCCGCGGCCAGGGCCTTCGGCTGGCCGCGGAGCTGGAGCGACTTCGCATCGAACTCCTGCGCCACGATGGCGCCGTCCCGAAAGGTCAGCAGGTAGCCCGGCTCGGCGTAGAACGCCTGCATCGTGGCGGCGGTGACGAACTTCGGCTCGCTCCCTTCGATGGTTCCGGCGTAGATTCCCGATCGGATGGCCGGCCCGGCGGCCAAGAAGAGGAAGGTTCTCCCATCGGGAAGGAACCAAGGCCAGCGGCGCGTGCCGCCACCCGTTGTCGTGACGACCGGTTCGGTGGCGCCCCCCGACGCGCTCACGCGAAGGAGCGGCCCCCGCAGCGTCGGCGCGAAGACGATGACGTCGGAGGAGCCCCACGTGCCGCCTCTCCCCGCCGGCGCGTCGGCGATGCGCTCGACCATTCCGCCCGCGGCGGGAACTTTCTTCAGCTTTCCGTGCGCGAAGAAGGCGATGAAGCGGCTGTCGGGAGACCAGAAGGGATGCATCGCATCCTCGGTTCCAGCGATCGGCGTCGCCGTGGCAGCGCCCAGCGGCCGCAGCCAGAGCATGCTGTCCGCCGAAGCGGTCGGCGCGGTATAAACGATGGCCCTGCCGTCGGGTGAGATCGCCACCCCGATCATCTCCGGAAGGATGTCGTCCTCGGGCGGGACGATGGAGAGAAACGCGGGCTCGGGTTTGCCGGCGCGATCCGCGCGGAGCGCGAGAAAAGCCGCCGCGCCGATCGCCGCGGCGGCGATGATCCACGCGGTGATCTCGCGAAGCGAGGGGCGGCGCGACCGCGCCGCGCGCGCAACCGCCGTCACTCCGCTCGCGGAGATCGACTGCAGTTGCAGCCGGACGTCGTGCGCGGTCTGCCAGCGCTCTTCAGGATCCTTGGCCAGGCAGGTCTGCACCACGCGCTCGAGAGCGGGAGGCGTGAGCGGCTGCAGCTCGGAGAGCGGCTCGGGATCGTGTTCGAGAATCGCCGCGATGAGGGTGGTGCGGCTCGTGCCATCGAAGGGCCGGCGGCCCGTGGCCATCTCGTAGAGGACGATGCCGAGGGCGAAGATGTCGGTGCGGGCGTCGGCCGGCTTCCCTTCGATCTGCTCGGGAGCCATGTAGTGCAGCGTGCCCACGACGCTCCCCGCCCCGGTGAGCGGCTTCTGCACGGTCTCCGAGCCGCCGGCCGCCGGGTCCTCGGCTTTCACGAGCCCGAAATCGAGCACCTTCGCGCCGCCGCGCGTCAGCATCACGTTCCCCGGCTTGAGATCGCGATGGACGAGGCCTTCGCGATGCGCGCGCTCGAGCGCCCCGGCGATCTCGGCGCCGTAGCGCAGGACCTCGCGCAGCGGGAGCGGCCCGCGGGCGAGCCGGTCGGCCAGCGTCTCCCCCTCCAGCAGCTCCATGACCAGGAAGTCGACGCCGTCGTGGTGCCCGACGTCGAAGAGCGTGCAGATGTTCGGATGGGAGACGCGCGAGATGGCCCGGGCCTCGCGGTCGAAGCGCTCGCGCAGCTCCGGCGAGGACGAGAGATGGGAAGGGAGCACCTTGATGGCCACGGCCCGGTCGAGCCGCGTGTCGCGCCCGCGATAGACCTCCCCCATCCCTCCCGCCCCGATCGGCGCGAGGATCTCGTAAGGACCGAGCCGCGTCCCGGCGGCGATCTGCACGATGCCCCGAAGTATCCCACGCCCCCCCTGTCCTCCGGAGCGAAGCCACGGCGCTGGCCGTACCTGAGAGGGAGCCCTCTCCCCGCTTGCGGGGAGAGGGTGGCGCGAAGCGCCGGGTGAGGGGCTTCCGCCCTAAAGACGGCCCCCTCATCCGGCCTTCGGCCACCTTCTCCCCCGC
>DATLEX010000036.1:0-5792 GCA_035525045.1 Thermoanaerobaculia bacterium
CCCCCATCTCCAGGCTGCGCGCCTCTGCTTCCGCTCCCTCCACCCCCGACACAACGAGGGCCGGGGTCTCGATGCCCTTCCGGATCATGATCTCGAACAGATGCAGGCCGCTCAGCGTCGGGACGTTCACGTCGAGGATGAGCAGATCGAACCTGCGCCGGCCGATCTCGAGCAGCGCATCCGCCCCGTCCGCCACGGTGACCACCTCGTATCCCGCCTCGTCCAGAAATCCCTCCACCAGCGCGGAAGAGACGGCGTCGTCTTCCACCAGCAGGACCAGCACCGGGCGATCGGGGGCCCGGCTGACCGCCTCGCGCGGCGCCGGAGCCCGCTCCAGCGCGGCCACGATCTCCTCGTGGACCCGTTCCGTCTCCGGACCGGGCGCACGGCCGAATTCGCGGTGCAGCACGTCGGCGCATTCGTGATAACGGCGCAGGGCGGAGTCGGGCCGTCCCTCCTCGAGCTGGAGGCGCATGAGCGTCCGGTGAACGACTTCCTGCGACGGGTCGAGTGACAGCAGCCGGCTGGCCGTCTCGACCGCGCGCTGCCACCATCCGGCGCGGATCTGTGCCGCGAGGAGCCTTCCGTACAGGCCGACGGCCAACTGCCAGTAGTGCAGCCTCCGCTCCTGGATCCATTCGTCCAGCGCCGGATAGCCGCTCGCATATCCTTCCAGCAGGTTCCCCGAGTAGAGGTCGGCCGCCGCCCGGATGGCGTTCAGCGATGTCCGCGCGGCGAGCATCTCGAATCTCTGCGCATCGACCGAGACCACGACCGGATTGAACCGGATCGACTCTTCCTCGACGATCACCAGCTCGGACGGGAGGAAGCGGAAGGCGTAGCGCAGGTCGGCGATCAGGTCGCGGACTCGCTCACCGGGCAGCAGCCTGGAAATCTCACTGGCCGACCCCCCGCTGTCGATGGAGAGGGCCAGGTAGTTCACCAGCGCCTGCGTCCGGCGGTTGCCAACCGACAGCGCGTCGCCGCGATGGTCGGCCGCGGAGAATTGACCGAGGAGATGAATCTCGAGCAGGTGCATGAGGGACGGAAAAAAGGGTAGCACAGCGTGACGCAGCGCACATCTCTACCGTTGGGATGAGTTTCGCTCCGACCATGGATAGAAATTGAAGCCTGAAGGAAGCCGCCCTCCAGTCCGCCGTTCATCCCTCGGATGACATACAGTTTGCAGGCGTTTCCATTCCCAGCCATGACCACCGACCGCATCGTCATCACCGGCCTCGGCGCACTCAGTCCCAACGGCATCGGGCGGGAGAACTACTTCGCCGCGCTCGCGTCCGGCAGGAGCGGGATCCGCGGGATCACCCAGTTCGACCCGTCGACCCTCTCCTGCCGCGTGGCGGGAGAGATCGACTTCGACCCGGTTCCATGGGTGGCCTCGAAGGACATGAAGCACGTCTCCCGCGTGGTGCCGATGGCCATTGCCGCGACGGACGAAGCCCTCCGCGACGCCGCTCTCGATCCGGCCGCTCTCGACCTCGAGACCAGGCGGTCGATCGGGGTGATGCTCGGCTCGGGCGGCGGGGCCATCGAGTTCAGTGAGCGGATGTACGAGCTCTGGTACAGGGGAGCGGTCAAGCAGGCCTCCGTCTACGCCATTCCCTCCGGGACCATCGGCACGCTGGCCTCGGAGATCTCCATGGCCTTCGATCTCCACGGCTTCTCGCACCTCATCTCCACCGGGTGCACCTCGTCGACCGACGCCATCGGCTACGCCTACCGGAACCTCAAGCTCGGCGTCATCGACTACGTGATCACCGGCGGGGCCGACGCGCCGATCACCGAAGGGATCATGACCGGCTTCTGCATCATGCGCATCGTGGCCAGCTCGTTCAACGAGACGCCGGCCGCGGCCTCGCGTCCGTTCACCCGCAACCGGGACGGGTTCGTCCTGGCCGAGGGGGCCTGGATGTTCGTCATGGAGCGGGAGTCGACGGCGCGGGCCCGCGGCGCGCATATCTACGCGGAGGTGGCCGGCTACGGCTCGACCTGCGACGCGTACCACCGCGTGCGCATGGACGAGTCGGGAGAGGAGCCGGCCCGGGCCATGTCCCTCGCCGTGCGCGACGCGGGCGTGTCGCCGTCGGAGATCGACTATCTCAACTACCACGGCACCTCGACGGAGCTGAACGACCGCGTGGAGACCCGGGCGGTGAAGCTGGCCTTCGGAAAGCACGCCTGGAAACTCGCCGGGTCGGGCACCAAGTCGATGATCGGGCACCCGCAGGGCGCCTGCGGCGCGGCCGGCGTCGCCGCCACTCTCATGGCGTTCCGCGATGACACCCTCCCCCCCACCATCAACCTCGACACGCCCGACCCCGAGTGCGACCTCGACTACGTTCCCGATCTCGGCCGCCGCCGTCGCATCGACGCCGCGGTGTGCAATACGATCGCCTTCGGATCCAAGAACTCGGCGCTGGTGTTGAGGAGGGTGTAGGGGGGGTTGGCATTTGGGGTTTTGGATTTTGGATTTTCCATCCGCCGGGGGTTCACCATCCTCCCCGGGGGGGCGGGCAATCCAAAATCAAAAAAATCCAAAATCCAAAATCCAAAATCCAAAATTTCACAAGATGGCCCTTCTCGTTCCTCCCCGCACCGACTCCCCCGAGCTGCTCGACGAGCACGGCGGCGCGCGCGCGGACGTCGAGCGCTCGCTGCGCGACCTGCGGCGGATCAACCGCTGGCTCGGCGGCATCGCCGTCTACCGGCGCCTTCTCCGCCCCTTCGCACCCGTTCGATCGATCCTCGATCTCGGGGCCGGGAGCGCGGACCTGGTCGAGAGCGTGCCCGCCCCGATGCGCATCGCCCTCGACTGCAAGATCGATCATCTCTTCTACCTGCGCGACGGCTCGGCCGTCCGGCGCGTGGTCGCCGACGCGGCGCGCCTGCCCTTCCGGGAACGGGCCGTCGACGTGGTCACCTCCGCCCACTTCTTCCATCACTTCACCCCCGCCCAGAACGGAACCATCCTGCGCGAGTCGCTCCGAGTGGCCGCCAGGGGGGTGGCCGTCAACGACACCCGGCGGCATTCCATCCCCCTGCTCTTCGTCTCCCTGCTCGGCCTGCTCGGCCTGGTCGGACGGATCACTCGATACGACGCCCCGGCGTCGGTCCGGCGCGGATACACGGTCGAAGAGGCGCGAGCCATCGGATCGACCGCCGGCGCCGCCCGCCTCGAGATCGTTCGCGCATTCCCCTTCAGGTTCGGAATCGTGCTGTGGAAGTGAAGGTCGATGTCGCCATCGTCGGGGCCGGACCGGCCGGCTCGACCCTCGGCGCGCTGCTGGCGCGCCGAGGCGTGGCCGTCGCCCTCATCGATCGCGACACCTTCCCGCGCGACAAGCTCTGCGGCGAGTTCCTCTCCTATGACGCCTTACCGCTCCTCGACCGCCTCGGCCTGATCGCGCAGCTCGATGCTCATGCCGCCCCTTCCATCTCCCGTTGTCGCGTCGTAGGACGCCGCTCGATCTACGAGTTCGAGCTTCCCCGTCCCGCCCGCGGAGTCAGCCGTCTTCTCCTCGACCAGCTCCTTTTCCGTGCCGCGGTCGCCGCCGGAGCCGCCGACTGGAGCGGCTGGACCGCGGCACGCGTCTCCGGTTCCGCCGTCGAGATCGAGAGAAACGGCGAGAAACGGACGCTCGCCGCCGCCGTCGTCGCGGGCGCATGGGGGCGCTGGGGACGTTTTGACGCTCAGCTCGGCCGCGGCTTCGTGCGCGACCGGGCCCATCGAAACTTCGGTTTCAAACGCCATTACCGCGCCACGGATCGGGAGGACCGAGTGATCGAGCTCTACTCGTTCCGCCGCGGGTATCTCGGTGTCTCTCCCATCGAGGGAGGACTCGCCAACGTCTGCGGCCTCGTCCACGCCTCCCGGCTGACGGGGCTGAAGGGGCGCTGGGACACCTTCGTCGCCACGATCCGGGAGGAGGAAGAGGCCCTCGACCGGATGTACGCCGCGCACGAGCCGGCGCAGGAGGGCTTCCTTTCCTCCGAGCCGGTCATTTTCCGTCCGCGCTCCGCGGTCGAGGGGGGCGTACTGATGGTCGGCGACGCCTCGGGGGTGATCGATCCCCTTACCGGCAACGGCCTGGCCATGGCCGTTCAATCCGCGCTCGTCGCCGCCCCTTCGATCCTCCGGCTTCTCGGCGGCGGCGACCGCGGCGCCATCGAGTCGGCCTACCGCCAGGCGCACCACGGCTTCTTCGCGCCGCGGATCCGCTGGAGCCGGCCCGTCGCCCGGCTCCTCTCACAACCGGCGATCGTGGAAACCGCTCTTCGCCTGGTCCGCACCCGGAAGGGGGGCCAGCTCCTCCTGGCCCGGACGCGCGCTGCGGATGCGGAAGTGGAGAGGATCGTCGGCGCGTGGTTCTGATACATTGCTTCGATGGGCTCGTACCCGGAGGGGGAGTTTCTTCTCCCGCTCTTCCCGCTGCCGAACCTCGTTTTCTTCCCGAGCACGCGACTCCCCCTGCACGTGTTCGAACCGCGATACCGGCGCATGGTGACCGACGCGCTGGAGGGGGACAAGCGGTTCGGGATCGTTCTGCTCCGCCCGGGCTGGGAGACGGACTATTTCGGGGCGCCGGCGATCTACGGCTACGGGACGGTCGGCACGATCGAGCAGGCGGTCCCGCTCGATGACGGCCGCTTCAACATCCTGGTGCACGGCGACGTGCGGTTCCGCGTGGTGGACGAGGTGGAGACCCTTCCCTATCGGACAGCGCGGGTCATCGCCACGCCGGAAGTGCAGCGCGAGGCGGGCGACGCCTACGCCCAGCGGGAGTGGCTCGCCGACCTGGCCAGGCAGTACATCAAATACCTCCCGGAGCAGACCGCGGTGCCGGAGATCGAGATGGTGGGGCTCGACGCGCTGACGAACGCGTTGATCATGTCCATCAACGTCGACATCGAGGAGAAGCAGAAACTGCTCGAGATCGACGACCTGATCGGGCGCGCGGAGCGGATCGGCACCGAGCTGCAGAGCCGCATCGAGAGTCTGAAGTTTCTGGCGCCGTACCGTCGCGAGAACGACCCGTCCAGGAACTAGTGACACGAGAGAGCAGGGGGGGCGAAGCGCCGGGTGAGGGCCCTCATCCGCCCTCCGGGCACCTTCTCCCGCAAGCGGGAGAAGGCACACCCGCCCGTGTCATGCCCGCTTCACCGGTCATTCACTTTCCCTTCTTTGCGGGGCGAGAAGCGGACGACGGCGCCACCACGGTGATGTCGTACTCCGCGGCGACGTTCCCGCCCCAGTAGCCGGTCACCTTGTAGGTCCCCGGCCGGAGCTTCCGGCCACCGAGCTTGAAGGTGACGGTGGACTCGCCGCTCATCGCCTTCCGCTCGACGGCGAGCTCCTTCCCCGCGGCATCCTCGAGCTTGGCGCTCGTCTGCAGCCCGGGCGGGGAGCGCTTGAGCCACAGCGAGAGGTGAATGTCCTCGTTCGCCGCGAATTCCGTCTTCTCCTCCGCCACCAGACCGTCCTCGCCGAGCGAAGGGCCGATGCGCGAGTCGCTCACGAACATCCCCGCGTCGGGGGCGAGGCTCGTATTGATCTGCGCGCCGGCCAGGTCCTGCGGCGGACCGGTGAGCGTCGTGGCCGTGCCGGTCGGTCCCGGGCCGCCCTCCTGCGGAGCGGCGGCTTCGCGGCGGCACGACACGACGATCAGGACGACGGCAACGTAAAAGATGATGAAGAACCGGCTGCTCATATGCGTCCGATGATGATACTGCTAGTTTGTCTGCTCGTGGCACAGCCGGCGCCGGCCCGGCGCCGG
>DATLEX010000046.1:0-2606 GCA_035525045.1 Thermoanaerobaculia bacterium
CTCATCCTTGAGGTCGAAGACCCACTGCATGGTGGCGTAGCAGCCGGTCAGATATCCACCGGTCGTGTGGATGATGCCCTTCGGCTTGCCGGTCGTCCCGGAGGTGTAGAGCGTGTAGAGCATGTGCTCGGAGTCGACCCACGTCGGAGGGCAGTCGTCGTCGGCGTCGCGCACCAGCTCGTGGTACCAGCGGTCGCGGCCGCTCTGCATGCGCAGCGTGTCTTCGGCCTCCTCGGCCGCGGAGCGGCGCATGACCACCACCACGTTCTGAATGGAGGGGCAGTCCGCGACGGCGGCGTCGGCCAGCTTCTTCAGCGGCACGAGGTTGCCGCGGCGGTAGCCGCTGGTCGCTGTGATCAGCACCTTCGCCTGCGCGTCCTGGATGCGATCGCGCAGCGCCTCGGCCGAGAAGCCGCCGAAGACCACCGAGTGCACCGCGCCGATCCGGGAGCAGGCCAGCATGGCCACCACCGCCTCCGGGATCAGCGGCATGTAGATCGCCACGCGGTCGCCCGCCTCCACGCCCAGGCCCTTGAGAGCGTTGGCGAACCTGGAGACCTCGCCGTGCAGCTCCCGATAGGTGATGCGCCGGACCTCGCCCGGCTCCCCTTCCCAGATCAAAGCCACTTTGTCGCCACGGGTGGAGAGGTGCCGGTCGAGGCAGTTGACCGAGACGTTCGTCTTCCCGCCCACGAACCACTTCGCATGGGGAGGGTTCCACTCCAGGACCTTGTCCCATTTCGTCTGCCACTGCAGCTGTTCGGCCCAGCTCTCCCAGTAGCGCTCGCGATCGCGATTGGCCTTCTCGTAGACGGCGGGGTCGCTGATGTTCGCGTTCGCACGGAACGACTGCGACGGCGGGAACTCGCGGTTTTCCTGAAGCAGCGCGTCGATCTCGTTTTCCATGTCGGTCTCCGGGCCGGGAGTGTAGCATCGGCCCATGGTGCGGAAAGCCATCCTGCTGGCGGCGCTGTCCATCGTCGCCGTCTGGCTGGCGATGTGGAGCGGGGCGTGGCTCATGGGGCGCGTGGTGACCACCGGGTCGCAGCGGACCTGGCCGATGGGGCTCGGCACGCTCAGCGAGGTTCCCGGACGTCACCCGGTGACGAAGATGAGCAGCGGCGCCGCGCGGCTGATCGCGCTGGCGGCGCCGCTCGGGATCGATCTCGCGCCGCGGCGGATGGGCGATCCTCCGGCGGAGGCTCGGCCGCTGGCCTTCGTGCGGGGTCAGCTGACGAAGTGGGCGGGAGAACAGGTCCTCATCCCCACGCCGGAGATCGAGCCGGTCCCCGGTGAGGCCGGCGAGTACCTGGCCGGGCGGGCCGCCGATCTGACCGCCATCCAGACGCTGCTGCTGTCGGGCGAGCCGGTCGTCTGGGACGAGAACGTCTACGATCCTCTCGGACCGCTGCCCAACCATATCGGAACCATCCAGCTCTGTCGTGTGCTCGTGGGGCGCTCCCTCGATCGGGCGCGCGCCGGCGATCGCGGCGCATGGGACGATCTGCGCGCGGCCTGGCACCTGATGCGGCCGCTCGCCGATCGGAACGAGCTCGTCGCGACGATCCTCCTGCTCGGCGGGGTCCGCATGATCGATGCCGCCGCGCGGAAGCTTCCCGCTCCAGCGCCTGAGTGGTTGCAGGAGCTCCACGCGTTCGACTTCCGGCGGGCGGCGATCGCCACGATCCAGGTGGAGGCATGGCGCATCGCCGAACGGGTATACGGGGAAACGACGATTGACGCGCCGGAGACCGCGGCAGGACGGCTGCGCCGCGGCGCGGTCGACTTCGTGATGGGGCCCTACACGCGCGCATCCGCGGCGGACATCGCCGATTCTGTGCGGCGGCGTGCGGCGGAGATCGCCGCCATGCGCGCCTGCAGTCTCGACCCCGAGGTGTTTGCGCGGCGGCATCCGCCGTCCGGCTGGAACGTCACGGCGCTGCAGATCTCGACACCCAACATCGACACCGTGCTGCGCCGCGTTCTCCGCTGGACGCCGCAGCGCGAGGCCACCGCCCGCGCCCTCGCGCTCAGGGAGGGCGCGCCGCCGAATCGGCAGTCGGCCTGTGCCGATGGGGAGTGGGTTTACGCCGATGACGGGAGAAGCTTCCGCTTCAGCAGGGAGATCGCCGACGGCTCGCCGTTCCCCATCCCGCTGGCGTTCGGGCTCTGAGGTGTCATCCTGAGCCGCGAAGACGGGGAAGGACCCCCTGCCGACGGCGCCGTTCGACCGCAGGGGGGTCCTTCGCCGCGCTGCGCCGGCTCAGGATGACACGGTTAGCGACGCGGCGATCGATTGGAAGACGATCAGGCCGCCGGCGTTGCCGAGGATCGTCTCCGAGCAGCGTTCCGGATGGGGCATGAGGCCGAGGACGTTTCGCTCGCGGTTGCAGATTCCGGCGATGTTCCGGGCCGAGCCGTTCGGGTTCGCCTCGCGCGTGATCCGCCCTTCCTCGTCGCAGTAACGGAAGATGACCTGCCGGTTGCGCTCCAGCTCGTCGAGCACCGCTTCATCCGCGTAGTAGTTCCCTTCGCCGTGAGCGATCGGCACCCGGATGATCTGCCCCTTCTGCATCTCCGAGGTGAACGGCGTGCCGGTGTCCTCG
>DATLEX010000060.1:0-11703 GCA_035525045.1 Thermoanaerobaculia bacterium
CGCCGGTTCCCGTGCCCTTCCTTCGGGTAGAAGACGAGGCGGACCGGGACGTTGCCGAGAATCTTCAGGTAGCGGTAGAGCATGAGCGACTGGCTCGGGTGGACGCGTGGGTCATCCTCTCCGTGAAAGATCAGAAGCGGCGTTCGGGCCTGCTCGATGTGGCGGATGGGGCTTCGCTCCAGCATGAACTGCCAGTCCTCCCACGGCCACTTCCGCATGTGGACGAGGTAGAGCTCGTTGGGAATGTCGCTCGTCCCGACCTTCGAGATCAGGCCGGAGATGCCGACCGACATCACCCCCGCAGCGAAGCGCTTGGTGAAGTAGGTCGAGGCCCACGCGGTGGCGTACCCGCCGTACGAGCCCCCCGTGACGCCGATCCTGTCCGGGTCGGCCAGGCCGGCCGCGATCAGGTGGTCCGCGGCATCGACGAAGTCGGAGAACTCCTTTCCGGCCGGATCCCCCTGGCTCAGCTTCGAAAACGCCAGGCCCCGCCCGGTGCTGCCGCGGTAGTTCGGATAGAAGACCGCGTACCCGCGCGCGGCCGCCGCCTGTCCAGGCATCGAGTACGAGGTCAGCCAGCCATTGGAATAGTGCGCCTCCGGCCCGCCGTGGATGGTGAGGATCAAAGGATATCGAGTGCCGCGGACCTCGCCGATGGGGCGGATCAGGATCCCCTGCAACTCCAGGCCGTCGGCGGCCCGATAGCTCACCACCTCCTGCGGTGCCAGCCGGTAGCCGGCCAGCCACGGGTTGCTGTTGGTCAGGCGTCGCGCCGTCCATCGCTCGCCGGTCAGAAGATAAACCTCCGCGGGATGAGCAGGGGTGCTGGCCACGGCCGCCGCCGATCCTCCGCCCGGCGTGAGGGAGACGCGTGTCCAGGCCGGACCGCCTCCCGCCACGACCGTTCGCAGCGGGCCGCCCGTGCGCGGAATCGTGTTCAGCGTCCGTTCCACCCCTTCCGATCCGATGAAGGCGATCGCGTTTGCGTCGCGCCAGGCGATGGCCTCGACGTGGCCCGCGTACGCGGGAGTGAGATCGGCGTACGCTCCTCCGCCGCCCGGCGCCACCATCAGATGACCTTCGCGCGGGTCATGCCGGTCGACGCCGGCAATGAAGGCAATGAACCGCCCGTCGGGGCTCCAGGCCATCTCGCCGAGCTTTCCCGGAATGTCGATCCTTCCCACGGCCGAGCCGTCCTCGGCGCGCACGATGTGGATGTCACGGCGCATGTAGTGGTCATCGATGAGGGGCGTCGGGGCGAGCGCCATCGCCAGGCGGTCGCCGGCAGGACTCCAATGCAGCTCCGACGCGCTCCCCTCGACGGGCAGCATGCGTCCCTTCACGGGCGAAGGACCGACCTCGGCGATCCACACCCTGCGGGGCCGCAACTGCTCTTCGTACACCTTCGGCTCGAGGTCGCGGGGACGGTTCTCGGGGAGCTTCGGCTCTTCTTCCCGCGCCACGAAGGCGACCCGGCGTCCGTCGGGACTCCAACTGTAGCTCTCGACGTCGACGGGATGATCGACGATCCGGCGCGCCTCTCCCCCCTCCAGGGGGATGAGGTAGAGCGACTTCGCGGCGTCATCCCCGCGGCGGGTGATGACCGAGATCTCGCGCGAGCCGGGGCGCCAGGCGACATCGCTAGTGTTCGTGCGGCCGGTGATGAACGGGCGGGAAATACCGCCTGTGTCGGCCACGTGCAGCTCGCCCCATACCTCGCCCGGGGCCTGTTCGAATGGGGCGCGGGGAACCTCGATCAGATAGGCGACGGCCCGCCCGTCAGGCGAGATCGTAGCCTGCCGCACGCTCTGGAGCCGGGCCACGTCCCACGGCCCGATCAGCCGCTCCTGGGCTGGAAGCTCCGGCGCGATCAGGAGCAGGACGAGAGCGGCCAGGGGCAGCGGCCGCGAGCACTTCGACAGCATGGAACCTCCCTTTCACCGAGTTGAAAGCGGCCCGCTTCATCCGCACGCGGCCACTCGGCACTCGGCACTCGGCACTTTACCTTCTACCCTCAGTCCTTGCTGACTACTTCTTCTTCGACGAGCTCTTGATGTGCTCGTACTGCCGCTCGTCCTTGTTGCTCCACGCTTTCGGCATCGCGGGCGCAGCCGCGGCTAAACTACGGCTCGCGCCCATGAATGACCTTCACTATCGCGGCTGGCGCAGGCCCGGGCCGCTCCCTCCGGGAGGGGTGGAGATCGAGGCCGGCGAGACCCTCGAATTCATCGCCGGCAACTTCCGGATCTTCCAGTACGAGAAGGGACATCGCTACTCGACCGACGACGTGCTGACCGCCTGGTACGGGACGAGCTGCACCCCGCGGGTGGAGCGCGCCACCGACCTCGGCTCGGGGATCGGCTCGGTGGCCATCGCGGCCGCCTGGCGCCTCCCGGGAGCGCGCTTCACCACGGTCGAGGCGCAGGAGATCTCGGTCCGCCTGGCGCGGAAGAGCATCCGCTACAACGGGCTCGAGTCGCGCTTCACGATCATCCATGGCGACCTCCGCGACGCGTCCCTCCTCGCCCCGGGCGCCCCGTTCGACCTCGTCCTCGGCTCCCCTCCTTACTTCCCGGAGGGGACGGCGGTGCCGTCCCAGCATCCGCAGGCGGTGCCGGCGCGGATCGAGATGCGCGGAAGCATCGCCGACTATGCGAGCGCCGCGGCGCGGGTCCTCGGCCCGGGAGGCCTCTTCGCATTTGTCTATCCGGCCGCGCAGGGCGGTCGTGCCCTCACGGCGCTGGACGACGCCGGGCTGACCGTGGTCCGTCGTCGCGACGTGGTCTTCAAGGAGGGAGAGCCTCCGCTCATCACGCTCTTCGCGGCGTCGCGCCGGGCCGATCTTCCGCCGTCGTACGCGCCGTGGATCGAGCCGCCGCTCACCATCCGGCTCCGCAACGGGTCGACAAGCCGCGAGTACTCGGCGCTCCGGCTCAGCTTCGGCTTTCCGCCCGGGGACTTGGCGGGGGAATAGAATCGGGGCTCAGGGCTCGGGGCTCAGGGTTTCCCCTTTGAGCAGACGAAGGATGAAGAAACGAATCAGAAACGGCGGAGGAGAGTCGCCGTCGTGTCGTATTGTATTGTGCCCCGAGCCCCGAGCCCGAGCCCAAATCCAGGAGGAACCATGACAGCAGTCCGAACCACGGCATCCACAGTCGTCCTTCTGATCCTCCTCGCCGCGGCGGCGAGCGCGCAGGATCTCGCCGCGTTCGAGAAGCGGACCACCATGAAGACGCTCGACAACGGCCTGACGGTGATCATCTACGAGCGTCCGGAGACGCCGGTCTTCTCGTATGCCACGGTGGTCAACGCCGGGTCGGCGCAGGAAGTGCCGGGGATCACCGGTCTGGCGCACATGTTCGAGCACATGGCCTTCAAAGGGAACGACATGATCGGCACGAAGGACTGGGCCGCCGAGCAGGAGGCGCTGCGACGCGTCGAGGAGGCCTACGCAGCCTTCGACCGCGAGCGGCGGCGTGAGACCGGCCGCGACGAGCAGCGCCTCGAGGAGCGGGAGCAGGAATGGCGTGATGCCATCGCCGCCGCCGGCCAGTTCGTGGTCACCGACGAGTTCACCAAATTAGTGGACGCCGCCGGCGGCGTCGGCATCAACGCCTTCACGGCCAGCGACATCACCGCCTACTACTTCTCCCTCCCCTCCAACCGCTTCGAGCTGTGGGCCTACCTCGAGTCGGAGCGCTACCGGGCGCCCTTCCTCCGCGAGTTCTACAAGGAGCGCGACGTGGTGATGGAGGAGCGCCGCATGCGGACCGAGAGCCGGCCGGTGGGGCGCCTCCTCGAACAGTTCCTCGGCACCGCCTTCATCGCGCATCCCTATGGCGTCTCCACGGTCGGCCACATGTCCGACCTGCAGAGCTTTTCGGCCACCGATGCCGTCGAGTTTTTCAACAGGTACTACGTTCCGGCGAACATGGTCATCACGATCGTCGGCGACGTGAAGGCCGCGCAGGCCATGCCGGTCATCGAGAAGTACTTCGGCCGGCTGCCGAAGGCGCCCCCGCCCGAGCCGCTGCGCACGGTCGAGCCGCCGCAGCGCGCCGAGCGGACGGTCATCCTCCGCGAGGCCGCCCAGCCGATCTACCTGGAGGGATATCACCGCCCCTCGGTCAAACATCCGGACGACCCCGTCTACACCGCCATGGCCATGCTCATGTCCACCGGCCGGACCTCGCGGCTCTACAAGTCGCTGGTCCGCGATCAGAAGCTGGCCGTGCAGGCCTCCGGATTCAACGGCTTCCCCGGCGAGAAGTACACGAACCTCTTCACCTTTTTCCTCGTTCCCGCCGCCGGGAAGACAGCCGCGGAGATGAGCGAGCCGCTGCGCGCCGAGATCGAGCGGCTGAAGAACGAGGACGTCACGGCCGAGGAGCTGGCCTCGGTCAAGACGCGGGCCAAGGCCTCGCTGCTGCGCCGCCTCGACAGCAACTCCGGCCTGGCCCTGCAACTCGCCATCGCCCACACCATCCGCGGCGACTGGCGGGAATTGTTCCGCGCCGTCGAGCGGATCGACAAGGTCACGCCCGCCGACATCCGCCGCGTGGCAAACGCCACGTTCATCCCCGGCAACCGCACCGTCGGCATGATCGAGCGGCAGGCGCCCCCGGCCGCCGCGGCGCAGGGAGGTGCTGAATGAACAGGCTCACCGGACATCTGACCGCCGCCGCGGCCGGCATCCTCATGCTGGCCGGGCCGGCCTTCGGCCAGGTCCGCGACTACCGCGACATCCAGACTCCGCCCCTGCGCAGCTTCACCGTCCCGCAGCCGAAGCGCGTCGTGCTCCCCAACGGCATGGTCCTGCTGCTGATGGAGGATCGCGAGCTGCCGATCATCCGCGGCACGGCCCGCATCCGCGGCGGCGCGCGCAACGTCCCTCCCGAGAAGGCGGGGCTGGCGGGGATCATGGCTCAGTCGTGGCGCACCGGCGGGACCCCAACGCGGACGGGCGACCAGCTCGACGAGCTCCTCGACTCGCGCGCCGCCATCGTCGAGACCGGCGCCAGCGACGACTCGCTGAGCGTGGGCTTCAACGTCCTCCGCAATGACTTCGACACGGTCTTCCCGATCTTCCTCGACCTGCTGCGCAATCCAGCCTTCCGCCAGGAGAAGATCGACCTGGCGAAGACGCAGGCCAACACGGCCATCGCCCGGCGCAATGACGAGCCGGCCGCGATCGCCTCCCGGGAGGCGCAGAAGCTCGGCTACGGCGCCGACTCCCCCTATGCCCGCCAGGCCGAATACGCCACCATCGCCTCGATCAGCCGCGAGGACCTGCTCGAGCTCCACCAGCGCTTCGTCCATCCGAACAACATCGTCTTCGGCATCGCCGGCGACTTCGACACCCCGGCCATGGAGCGGAAGCTCCGCCAGGCCTTCTCCTCCTGGCGCCGCGGTCCGGCCGCTCCCCCTCCCCCCGCCCCCGGAACGCCGGCCCCTCCGGGCGTCTACTACGTGGCGAAGGACGACGTGAACCAGTCGAACGCGATCATGGTCCACGGCGGCGTGTTGCGCAGCAACCCCGACTACCCCGCGCTGCAGGTGCTCAACGAGGTTCTCAATTCCGAGCGGCTCTTCCCGCGCATCCGCACCCAGCAGGGGCTGGCCTACAGCGTCGGCGGCGGAGTGGGATCGGGATGGGACGCGCCGGCGCTGTTCCGCGTCTCGGTCGGGACGAAGAGTGAGACGACGCTGCAGGCCATCCACTCGCTTCGCCGCGAGCTGGACGCCCTGCACGGCGAGCCGTTCCTGGCCGAGGAGATCGGCCGCGCCAAGGACTCCATCCTGAACGCCCACGTCTTCACCATCGACACCCGCCTGAAGATCCTCAACCAGGCCATGAATATCGAGTTCTACGGCTATCCGCGCGACTGGTACCAGCGCTATCCCGATCGCGTCCGGCAGGTCACGGCCGAGGACGTGGCGCGGGTGGCGAAGCAATACGTCCAGCCCCAGCGGGCGGCGCTGCTGGTGCTGGGGCGACAGGAGGACTTCGATCAGCCGCTCTCGACCCTCGGTCCCGTCACTCCCATCGACATCACCATCCCGGTGCCGGGCGCCGCGGCGGCCTCGCCTGCCGCATCCAACCCGCAGGGGCAGGTCCTCTTCGAGCGGGTGCGCGCGTTCGCCGGGGGGAAAGCGAGCCTCGACGCCCTTCAGGCCGTCCGCTCCGTCCAGTCGATGTCGCGCCGGACGCCTCAGGGTCCGATGGACATCGAGGTCGAGCAGTTGGTCGTCTTCCCCGATCGCATCCGCTCGCAGATGAAGATGCCCATGGGCGAGATGACGATGGTGCTCACGCCCGAGGCCTCGTTCATGGCGATGGGTGGGATGGGCGTACGGGAGATCCCCTCCTCGCAACGGGAGACGATGCGCGCCGAGTCGAAGCAGGACCTGCTGACGATCCTCAAGTATCCCGAGCGCTACACGTTCGCGGCGGCGGGAACGGAGAAGATTGGGGACGTCGACGCCCAGGTCCTGGAGGTCTCGATCGACGGCGACACCGCCAGGTGGCTCGTCGATCCTGCCAGCGGCCGCGTGCTGCGGAAGGTCTCGCAGGCACGCGGGCCGATGGCGCAGGGAGAACAGGTCACCGAGTACACCGAGTGGAAGAGCTTCGGCGGGGTGATGTTCCCGGTGGCCTCGCGCATCCTCGTGGGAGGCGAGCAGGCCGGCTCGACGGAGGCGAAGACGATCGAGGTCAACCCGCCGGTGGAGGCGGCCGCCTTCGAGAAACCGGCCGCCTGACTCCTGACAGCGGCTACTGCTGCACGCCGCGGTGGGCCTGCAGTTCCTTGACCAGGCTCACGAGCGTCAAAGAGATCTCGTGCAGCGAGTGGATCACGCCCACCTCGAAGGCCGAGGGCGCCGCGCCGGCGGCGCAGGCGCAGGAGTTACACGGGCCGCCCCGGCCGCCGTCGTGATGTTCCAACGGGTGGCCGCAGGCACAGGAATCTTTGGCGAGTTGCATGAATCCCTCCATTCACAACGCATCGGCGATGCGCCGCGCAATCAGTTCGTATCCTTCGCCGCTCGGATGAAACCGGTCGAGGGCCAGCCGGTCGCGGTGCGAGAAGAGGTCGGCGGTCTGGATGACGGTCAGGTCCGGGTCGGCGCTGAACCGTTCGATGAGGCGCCCGTTCCACCGGCTGACCAGCGACGTCAGTTGCCCGCCGAAGGGAGCATCGCGGAAAGGGTTGTACAGACCCACGACGAAGATCCGCGCCGTCGGATTCGACCGGCGCACGATGCTCATCACCCGCTCGATGCGGTCGAGCACCTCGTCCATGACCGCGGCCGGATCGGGCGGCGGGGCGTTGCGCCAGTCGCTGCCGCCCCAGAGGTCGTTGCCGCCGATAGAGACGATGACCACGTTGGCCTCGCCGATCAGCCGCCGCATGTTCGCGCTCTCGAGCTGCCGCAGCAGATCGCCGGTCCGGGCCCCGCTGACGGCGACGTTCACCGTTCGTCTTGCGGCGAGGTTGCGTCGCCGCAGCTCGGCGTCGAGACGGCCGCCGATGCCGAGGCCGGTGGGGTCGCCGGCGCCGCGGCCGAGGGAGTCGCCCAGCACGATGGCCGACACGACCTCGCGCGGCTCCGCGGCCACGGCGGCCGCCGGCCGCACCGGATTCACCGGCCTGCCCGTGTCGCCCCGCAGGAATGAGTAGAATCCGGCCCCGAACGCCACGGCCGCCGCCAGCGCCGCCGTCAGCGGCAGGAACCAGTAGATGATACGCCGCATCGCCGCCGACTATATCTAATGACCGCACTCGCCGCCCGCAACCTCACCAAAGTCATCGGCGATCGCACCATCGTCGACTCCGTCTCGTTCGCGCTGCGCCCGGGAGAGGTCTTCGGGTTCCTCGGACCGAACGGCGCCGGGAAGACCACCACCATCCGCATGCTGGTCGGGCTGATCCGACCGACTCGGGGAACGGTCGAGATCTGCGGCTACGACATCCGGCGCGATTTCGAGAACGCCATGCGCTGCATCGGCTGCATCGTGGAGAACCCCGACCTCTACCGCTTCATGACAGGCCGCGAGAATCTCCAGCACTTCGCACGCATGCTCGGACTGAACAGCGGCGAGATCGAGCGCGTGGCCGCCCTGGTGAGCCTCGATCACCGCCTCGAACAGCGCGTCGGCACCTACTCCCTCGGCATGCGCCAGCGCCTGGGCATCGCCCAGGCCATGCTCGGAAGCCCCCGAGTGCTGATCCTCGACGAGCCCGCCAACGGCCTCGATCCGGCAGGCATCCGGGAGATCCGCGAGCTGCTCCGCTCACTCGCTGCCGGACAGGGCCTCTCCGTCTTCGTCTCCAGCCACCTCCTCTCGGAGGTCGAGCTGTTGTGCGATCGGGTGGCCATCATCCACAAGGGGCGCATCCTGAAGGATGGTCCGGTCCGCGACCTCATCTCGGGCCACCGGGCCATGGAGATCAAAGTCAGCGACGCCGGCAGGGCGATGGCAGTTCTCGAGTCCCTGGGAGCGCCCGTCTCCTCGCCGGCGCCAGGTCTGGTCCTGGCGATCATCGAAGAATCGGAGGCCCCTCCCCTGATCTCCGCCCTCGTCCGCAGCGGCGTGGAGGTGTTCCACGCCCGCCCGCGCATCCAGACCCTCGAGGAGATGTTCATCGAAGTGACGGGGGGGGAGACGGTGGATTGAGACGATGCTGAATCTGATCGAGAACGAAACGCTGAAAGTCCTTCGCCGAAGGCGATTCCTGATCGTCGCCGGCATCCTCTTCGTCATCATGGTGCTTGTTTCGTATTCGCAATACCGGCAGCTCCAGCAGAGCCGGAACGCGAACTGGCGGGCGGAGTTGCAGGAGAGGATCGCCCGCTACGAGAACCGGCTGCGCCGCGGAGGCCTGAGCGACTCCTGGGCCCGCTCGATGCGTGCGGAGGTGCGCCGCCTGCAGTTCTATCTCGACCGCGGGATCAATCCCCGGCAGCCGACCGCGCCGCTGGTGGTGCGCGCCTTCGCCAACGCAGCGGGCTTTCTGCTCCTGCCGCTCCTGATCGGCATCCTCGGCAGCGACATCGTCTCGGCGGAGAACGCCGAGGGGACCGACAAGCTGCTGCTGACCCGGCCGGTGCGGAGATGGAAGATCCTGCTCTCGAAGCTCATCACGCTGTGGATGTTCGCCACCATCACGCTGCTGACCGGGGCAGTGCTCTCCTACCTGGTCTCGGCGCCGGTCCTGCCGGCGATCGGGTGGAACGCCCCGACGTTCAATGGCTTCACGTTCGGCGGCGATGGGTTCCGGATCGAGAACATCCGCGAGCTGCCGCTCTGGAAGGACGCGCTCATCGCCTATGGCCTGGAATGGTACGCGCTGCTGACGGTGGCGTGCATCGCCCTTCTTCTCTCGGTGCTCTTCAGGTCGAGCGCCGCGTCGATCGGGACGATGCTGGCCGCGCTGATCGGCGGCACAATCCTCACCCGCGTCAGCCCCGACTGGACCGCCGGCAAGTACCTCTTCATCAGCGCCCTCCCCCTGGCGGACTACTACAGCGGCCAGGTTGCCCCCTACGAGGGGATGACCATGACGTTCTGCATCGTCCTCCTGGGGGTATGGGCGGCGGCAGCGACCCTGCTGGCCTTCGTGATCTTCACGCGGCGGGACGTGTTCGGGTAGGGACCTCGTGTCGGGGTCGCGAGGCGTTTGTCTGGTGCCTCCCGGCCACCCAGATCCCTCGCTACGCTCGGGGGACAACTTGCGCCGGCGGCCCGTTCCCTGCTACCTGTTACGCATGCGCAGAGCACTCTTCGCCCTCGGACTTGCCGCCCTCCTCCTCCCCTCCTGCCGCGGCGAGGGGACCAAGCCATTCCTCCCCGAGCCCACCGACACGCGTGAGCCGATCGCCATGCGCTACGTCACCGGGCCGAAGCTACCCGTGCACGTCCGTGCGGACGAAGGAGCGGAGGTGGTGATCACCTACCAGCGCGGCGAGCGCGTCTCGATCCTCGCCGAGCAGGGCGACTGGGTGGAGGTGCGGATCGGGGACGGGAGTGGATGGGCTCGCCGGGAGCACGTGGGCAGCGCCGCCGAGGCCGGTCAGGACACCGACCAGTCGGCGGTGCGGTTCGAGAGGCCGCCGGCCAACATCATCAGCATGACCGCCAGCGGTGAGATCTATATCGAGGCGGACGTGAACACAGACGGCGACGTGGTGAGCACGCGCATCATCACGAACACCACCGGCAACGAGGCCCTGGCCCTCCACAACGAAGCGGCGCTGCGACAGGCCAAGTTCTACCCCATCGTCAGGGCCGGCGAGCGCCAGCCGTTCAAGTACTACTACCGGGTCACGTACTAGCGGCTGGAGGGATCGAGAGCCGCTGCCAGGCTGCCGTCCAAGTCGGTGGCGACCGCGGCCAGCGCCGATCGCAGATGCCGGGCCACGAGCGGCGGCCAGGCGATCGATGGCGCTGATCGCAGTGAAGGGGTCGTTGACGCCGGGTGAGAGGGCCAGGGCGGCGATCTGCACCAGTTGCTGCATCGGGTACTCCACGTCCTGCACCGGTGTACGCGCGCTGCCGAGCACGAATGCGCCCACCAGCCTCTCGCGGCTCTTGTCTTCCACCGGCTTCCGGCCATGGGCTTCCAGGAGCCGCCGCCCCTGCACGATGAACTCTCCCGGTTCGACGTGGAACCGCAGCAGGAGGTCCTCCTGCGAGGCGATCTCCATCACCACCGCATCCTCGACGGCCTGCAGATAGCCCCCGCTCGTCGAGGAGATCTCAGGGCGCAGAGGCTGAGGATGGAGAGCAGGACGCTGCCGGTCACCCCCAGGTGCGGCACGAAGGCCTCGTCGCCGTCGCCGCCGATCACGGTCTGGGTCACCAGCAGGCAGTAGACATAGGGGCGGGACGGGTACAATCGCTGCACATCACATGAGTCTCGCTCCGGGTGCTCGCGTCGGGCGGTATGAAGTGCGCTCTACGCTCGGCGTGGGCGGAATGGGTGAGGTCTACCTCGCCCATGATTCGGGGCTGCGCCGCAACGTGGCGTTGAAGATCCTTCCCGATTCCTACGCCGGCGATCCCGCCCGCAAAGAGAGATTCCTGCGCGAGGCCACCACGGCATCGGCGCTCTCCCATCCGAACGTGG
Source organism: Thermoanaerobaculia bacterium (assembly GCA_035525045.1). GTDB lineage: Bacteria > Acidobacteriota > Thermoanaerobaculia > Gp7-AA8 > Gp7-AA8 > DATLEX01. The sequence goes on from DATLEX010000060.1 coordinate 11,133, forward strand.
CCGTGGTCTACGAAGCGGGAGAGACCGACGAGGGGCGCGCGTTCCTCACGATGGAGCACGTCTCCGGCGACACCCTCGCGCACATTCTCCAGAGCCGCAGGCTGTCGATCGACGAGATTCTCGAAATCGGGATCCAGATTGCGGACGCACTCGACGAGGCCCGCCATCTGCGCATCGTCCATCGCGACCTGAAGCCTGGGAACATCATGATCGACACGCGGGACCGCGTGAAGATCCTCGACTTCGGCATCGCCAAGGCTCTGCAACCCGATGTCGACCTGATGACGAGCGCGCCGACCGCGGCCGCAGCGACCGAGGCGGGAGTCATTCTCGGGACGGCGGCGTATATGAGTCCCGAGCAGGCCGCCGGGCAAAGCGTCGATCATCGATCCGACCTCTTCAGCCTCGGTGCCGTGCTGTACGAGATGGTCAGCGGGAAGCGCCCCTTCCCTGGAATCTCGTTCTCCGAGATCGTCTCGCGCGTGCAGCAGTCGCAGCCGGAACGGCTCACCACGTCGAGAAGCGACTGCCCCGCCGAACTGGAGCGGATCATCGCCCGTTGTCTGGAGAA
>DATLEX010000061.1:0-4089 GCA_035525045.1 Thermoanaerobaculia bacterium
GAACGTCGAGGCCCCGCGGTTCCTGTACGGCACCGCCTGGAAGGAGGAGCGCACGCAGGCGCTCGTGGAGACGGCCATCGCCGCCGGGTTCCGCGGCATCGACACGGCGAACCAGCGGAAGCACTACCACGAGGCGGGCGCCGGCAACGCCATCCAGCAGGCCATCGCGCAGGGGGCCGTCACCCGCGAGCAGCTCTTTCTGCAGACGAAGTACACCTACGCCGAGGGGCAGGACGCGCGCCTCCCCTACGATCCCGGCGCCGGCCACCCGGAGCAGGTCCGCCAGTCCTTCGAGAGCTCGCTGGCGCATCTCGGCGTCGAGCGCATCGACAGCTATCTCCTCCACGGGCCGCGCTCGCGAAGCGGTCTCTCCAGCGGCGACCGCGAGGTGTGGCGGACGATGGAGGAGATCCAGCGGGAGGGGCGCACGCGGCTGATCGGCGTCAGCAACGTGACGGCGGAGCAGCTCGCGCTGCTGTGCGGCATCGCCGCGGTCAAGCCAGCCTTCGTGCAGAACCGCTGCTTTGCGCGGAGCGGGTGGGACCGCGACGTGCGCGAGGTCTGCCGCCGCGAGGCGATCGTCTACCAGGGCTTCTCGCTGCTCACGGCCAACGTGGCCGAGCTCGAGAGCCCGTTGATCGGCCGGATCGCCGCGGAACGCGGCGTGAGCCGCACGCGGGTGATCTTCGGCTTCGCCCTGCAACTCGGAATGATCTGTCTCACCGGCACGACCGATCCCGAGCACATGCGCGACGACCTCGCCGCCCTCGACTTCGAGCTGGCCGAGGACGAGATGGCGGCGATCGAACGCCTCTCATCACGATGAGAGGCGGATCAGCTTCTTCAGCGGCCCGGCCACCCGCTCCGCCATCAGCGCGTATCCCGGCCCATTGGGATGGATCTCGTCGCTCTTCAGCTTCGGATCGCGCAGGATGCCCCGCAGGATGTTCGGGATCAGCAGACACCGCTCCTCCTTCGCCACCCTCTCGTACATCGCCTCGTAGTTGGCGCTGAGGCTGGGGAAGCGGAAGCCGAGCAGCACCACCATCGCGCCCGCGCCGTGGATCTGCCGGACGATCGAGCGGAGGTTGGCCTCGGTCGCGGTGATCGGAATGCCGCGCAGGAAATCGTTCCCTCCCAGGCCGACGAGCACGATCCGCGGATCGCGGGCCAGCACGTCTTCCTGCAGTCGCGCCAGCGCGGCCTCGGTCGTGTCGCCGCTCACTCCGCCGTTGATGATCGGGAGGGAGACGAGCGCGGAGAGCCGGGAGGGGTAATCCTCCCCCGCCGAGGCGCCGTACCCGGCGGTGAGCGAGTCGCCGAAGGCGATAACGCCCGATCCGCGCGAGGCGAGATTGGTGACCCGCGAGTAGGGCGACGGCCAGAGCGTCCAGACCAGGAGCGCCAGCGCCACGGCCGCGGTGACGGCGATCGTGGTCCGGCTCAGGGGGCGCTTCGGAGGCGGAGTCCGCTGCGGGGGTCGTCTGCTCATCGAAGTAGAGTATGCACGGTGTACCGCTATCTTCGATACGTTCCGAAAAACCGCCTCAGCCGGGTCATGGGACGTCTGGTCCATGCGCGGCTGCCGCGGCCGATCGCCCGCCGCCTGGTGCGGTGGTTCGCCGGCACCTACGACGTCGACATCGACGCCGCGGCCAGGCCGCTGCACGAGTACCCCTCCATCGGCCACTTCTTCACCCGCGACCTGCGGGAGGGGCTGCGGCCCGTCGAATCCGATTTCGTGAGCCCCGTCGACGGCGTGCTGCGCAACTTCGGCGTGATCACCGGCGGCCGCCTCGAGCAGATCAAGGGAAAGACCTACACCCTGTCCCGCTTCCTCGGCGACGAGGAGAGCGCGCGGCGCTACGAGAAGGGCGTCTTCTTCAACCTCTATCTCTCGCCGCAGGACTACCACCACGTCCACTCGCCCGTGACGGGAACGATCGTCCGAAGCGTGCACATCCCGGGGAAGCTCTGGCCCGTGAACGACTGGTCGCTGGCCACGATCGACGAGCTCTTCTCCATCAACGAGCGGGTCGTCACCTGCTTCGAGTCGAACCTCGGGAGGGTGGCGCTGGTGATGATCGGCGCGACGAACGTCGGGAAGATCTCGGTGGTATACGATTCGTTCCTCTCGAACGTCTCCGGGACGACGACGCCGGCCGTACGCGACTACGACCCGCCCATCGCCATCCGCGCCGGGGATCGCCTCGGGACCTTCCACATGGGCTCGAGCGTGGTGGTGCTGGTGGAGCCGGGACGGGTCGATCGCTCTCTCGTGCGCCTCGAGGGGGGAAAGAAGGTCCGCTACGGCCAGGCGATCACGGAGTAGCGCGGAACGGATTGCGAACCGTGACAAGGCCGTAGCGGCGTCCGTCCTGAAGGTCGACAGACCCGGGATCTCGGGGCTCGGGGCTCGGGGCTCGGAGGGCAGAGCCAGAATCCTTCCGAGCCCCGAGCCCCTAGCCCCTGATCTACTTCCGGCGCCGGATCACAAGCGTGTAGGCGATCGCGTTCACCACGATGACGCCCATGCCGAGGAAAAGCTGCACGTGCCGCGGCAGCGTCTCCGGGTAGATCAGCGAGAGGATGTACGTCTCGACGAACCCTCCTTCGTATCCCGCCTCCCCTCCTCTCAGCCGCAGCCGGTTCTCGAGCGGGGTGAGGGGGCAGTGCCAGCCGGCGAGCTCGATGGCCGCGCCCCAGACGGCGGCGGGAAGGTGGGCCCAGGCCACGGCGGTCCAGCGCAGGGCGAGGAAGCCTCCGGCGATCACGAAGACGACAAAGAGGAAATGCACGACGGCGACGGAGTCGGCGAGGATGCGGTAGAGCATTAAAGGCGATCAACGCGAAAACTCGCAGGAAACTTGCAAGTCTCCCGGGCCAAGGAGGTCCTCATGAAAGCGCAGGACATCATGACTCGCAACCCGGCCTGCTGCACCGCGAGCGACACTGTGCAGCACGCCGCCCGCCTCATGGCCGAGCACGACTGCGGCTGCATTCCGGTCGTCGACGACCTGCGGTCGAAGAAGATCGCCGGCACGATCACCGACCGCGACATCGCCTGCCGCTGCACCGCGGAAGGAGGGAGCCCCGACACACCCGTCGGCGAGCTCATGTCGCCGAATCCGAGCTGCTGCGGCCCCGACGCCGATGTGCGCGACGCCGTGCGGATCATGGCCGAGCGCCAGGTCCGCCGCGTTCCGATCGTCGACAAGGACGGCTGCTGCGTCGGGATCATCGCCCAGGCCGACCTGGCCCGGGCCGAGGATCGCGGCATCAGCGACCAGGAAGTCGGCCGCGTCGTGGAACGGGTGTCGAGACCGGCCCGCAGGCCGCGGAGCGAAGGCGACGCCGTCCGTCCGGAAGTGCGGTAAGGGCACGCGCAACGCGGTGAGATGAAGATCCTCGTGGCAGTCGACGACTCCCCCCCACTCCTCGCGCGAGAGGATGGCCCGCGAGTCGCGCGGGGCGGCCCTCGAGCTCACGAGCGACGGGCTCATCCTGCTGCGGCCGAAATGATCAGGAGATGTCATGAGAATCACCAGCACCGCATTTGCCGATGGAGAATCGATCCCGCCGAAGTACACCTGTGACGGCCACGACCTCATTCCGCCGCTGGCGTTCGAGGAGGTCCCCGACGCGGCCGTCTCTCTCGCCCTGGTCATGGACGATCCCGACGCGCCGGGGGGGACGTGGGACCACTGGGTGGTGTGGAACATCCCGAAAGAACAGCGCTCGATCGAGGAAGGGAAACCGCCCGAAGGAGTGGTGGGGCGGAACAGTTGGGGGAAGAACGCCTGGGGCGGCCCCTGTCCTCCCGACCGGCAGCATCGCTACGTGTTCAAGCTGTACGCGCTTGACAGTCGCCTCGATCTCGCCGGCAGCGCCGGGAAGGGGGATCTCGAGCGGGCCATGAAGGGCCACATCCTCGCCGAGGCGCGCTTCACCGGCCTCTACGACCGGGTGTCGAGGTCGAGATAGCAGGCGATGTTCACCACAGAGACGTAGCGCGGCAGAGCCGCAACCAAAACGGGAGGGTGTGCCCTCTCCCCGCTTGCGGGGAGAGGGTGGCGCGAAGCGCCGGGT
>DATLEX010000063.1:0-2650 GCA_035525045.1 Thermoanaerobaculia bacterium
CGGTGACCGAGCGCGCCCCCCGCACGGAGGTGAATCTCGCCTTCGCCGTCGAGGACAACCTGCTGCGGCTCTCCACCGTCACGATCGACGGGCGCCCCGGCCGCTTCTTTCTCGGGTCGGCTCATGGCCGGACCCTCCTCAGCCCCGCCTTCGCCGGCAGCAACGCCTCGCGGCGCTACGGGCTCCGCCTCAGCGACCGCGAGACGCTGACGGTCGAGCCGCTGCTGTTCGACCTCACCGGTGTGGGCGACGCCATCATCGGCTTCGATGCCTGGTCTCCGCACGCCGTCACGGTGAACTACGTCAGCGGCCTGGTGACGTACCAGAAGTACGGCATCGAGCCGGAGGGGATGACCATCTTCCGATACCAGGACGAGCCGGCGATCGGGCTCACGGTGAACGGCCATGCGATCTACGCGGCGGTGGACACGGCCATTCCCGACACGCTCGTGCTGCCGCGCGGAACGGCGGAGGGGGGGCGCACGAGAGCGCGCGTGGAGATCGCGGGGACGGTCTTCGAGGACATCGATGTGGTGCTGGCCGACGTCTCCCGCGCCCGGGTCGGCAACCGGCTGCTGTCGAAGTTCCTCGTGTCGATCGACTACGGCCGGCAGCAGGTCGGGCTGTGGCGCGATCCGCGGATCCCGCTAGAATAGACCCGTGTCATTCCGAGCGCCGTAGAGTGCGAGGAATCCCCTCCCAGTGCAAGCGACGCGCTCCGCAGGCAGGGGATTCCTCGCCGTCTGCGCGGCTCGGAATGACACATCGGCTTCTCATCCTCGTAACGTTTCTCATCGGCGCTCCCGCCGCCGCGGAGACGCTGCATCTTCGCGGATTCCTGACCGGCCGAGCCGGCCATGCCACCGGTCCCGAGTCGTGGATGGAAGGGGGCTTCGGCCGACTCGACTTCAGCGAGACGGCGGCGATGGCCATCGCCGAGGTGGGGCTGGACTGGAATCCGTCGCCGTACTTCGGCGTGCACCTGCACGGCGTGGCGCGCGCGGAGCCGGAGTCGTTCCGCGGGCGGCGCGCCGGCCTGGTTGCCGGATTCGTCGAGCTGCGCAACACCTCGGAGCAGAACCGCATCCAGCTCCGCGCCGGGCAGTTCTTCCTCCCCACCTCGCGCGAGAACAAGGGCGATCTCTGGTCCTCGCCGTACACGGTCAGCTTCTCGGCGCTGAACACGTGGATGGGACAGGAAGTGCGGCCGGTGGGACTCGACCTCGAATGGCGGCACACGACGGCGGGATTCAACGCCCTGACGATCGGCGCGACGCTCTTCCAGGGCAACGACACCATGGGGACGCTGCTGGCGTGGCGGGGATGGTCGGTGGGCAACCGCCTTCCGGTGTTCGACGAGCTGGCGCCGCTTCCGCCGCTCTGGTCGCTGCCGATCTTCATCCCCGATCAGAATCCCGACGGGACGACGCCGTTCCGCAACGATCTCGACGGGCGGACCGGCTGGTCGGCGCGGGCGCGGCTGGCCTACACCGACCGCGCCGTGCTGCAGGTGACTCATGTCGACAACCGCGGCGACTACCTTCTCTACGGCGACGAGTACGCCTGGAAGACGAAGTTCACCGCGGTGGGCGGCGAGGTGGGAAGCTCCGACGGCACGGTCGTCGCCGCCGAGTGGCTGCGCGGCTTCACCGGCATGGGGCCATACCTCGATTTCCTGGCCGGGCGCCCGGTCATGGTCGGCTTCGAGGCGGCCTACGTCCTGCTCTCGCACAAGCGGGGCCGGCACCGTTTCTCCGGACGCATCGACGCTTTTTCCCTCGACGACCGCGACAACGGCGCCGAGGACAGCACCGAGGACGGCGCGTCGTGGACGCTGGCGTGGCTCTACGAGCTCACCCCCCGCATCCGCACCGCGGTCGAGTTCACGCAGATCACAGGCGACAGCAACCTGGCCGCGGAGTCGGGCTTCAGCCCCAACACCGACGCGAGGAGTGTGATCGTCGAGGTGCGCTACAGCTTCTGATACTCCTCTGTGAACCTCTGCGATCTCTGTGACTCTGTGGTGAACCGACGAATCACCACAGAGCCACAGAGGACACAGAGTTCCACAGAGAGGAGGATCGGTTCGGCCTGGTTCCCGACAGCGAGGTCGACTTCCTGGTGAAGGGAAATACCGTCCAGATCGTCAGGAGCCGGTCGCCGCGACGCGAGACGCGGGGCGCGAAGCTCGTGCGCCGGCTGAAGGGAAAGTCGACGGTGAGGCTCTCCACCGACGAGATCATGTCCCTCACGCGCAAGTAGGATGGGCGACGTTCTCGTCGACAGCAACATCATTCTGGACATTGCGACGAGTGATCCGCGATGGGCGGAGTGGTCGAGCGAGACGCTGGCACGGGTGGCCGACGAATCGAGGCTTCTGATCAACGCGCTGATCTACGCCGGTCTCGATCGGCTTCCGGACCATCGAGGAGGTCGAGGAGCTGCTTGGGGCGGCCGAAGCGGGAAGAGCCGCCCGCGGCGAGCACGACGGCGACCGTTCTCATCGAGAGCGGCGGGAGGGTCATCCACCGATCGCCGACCGCGCCCACCGCGCCGTGGATCTGGTCGAGCTCGTGCATCGTCCGGAGGCATGGTTCGTCGATTCCCGGCGGCACTCATGACTGTCGCGCTCCTCGGCTGCGCACCCCCC